>DASZGP010000091.1:0-13065 GCA_035938695.1 Candidatus Dormiibacterota bacterium
GGAGCGGGTCCTCCTGACCCGCCAGGAGCTGCTCGGCGAGCTGGTCGTGACCCTCGGCGGGCGGGCCGCCGAGACCGTGATCTTCGGAGACCCCAGCACCGGCGCCGAGGACGACATCGGCCGCGCCACCTCGATCGCCCAGAACCTCGCGGGCCGCTACGGGATGAGCGAGCGGGTGGGCCCGGTGCGGCTGCTGGAGACCGAGGGCAGCGAGTTCCTGGGCGGCTCGGCGGTGCCCACCGAGATCGCCACCGGGACGGTGCTGGCCGAGCTGCACAGCGAGATTCGGGAGACCATCGAGGCCGCCCTCGACCTGGCCACGCGCACCCTGACGGCCAACCGCAAGACCCTGGAGACGGTGGTCGCCGCGCTCCTGGAGCACGAGAGCCTGGAGCAGGAGGTGCTGACCGAGATGCTCGGCGGCGTGCCGCCGCTCAAGGTCGAGTTTACCCCGACCTACGACCGGTCGAACCGCAACGGCCGCGCCGACCTGAGAGAAAAGGTCACCGAGAGCTGAGCCGGTGCGCCTGACTCGCAAAGCCATCGGATCGGCCCTGTCCGTGGGCACGGCCGGCGTGCTGCTGTCGCTCTCGGCGACCATCTTGTCGGCGCCGGTGCGGGCCGCCGACAGCCTGCCGCCGATCAAGCATGTCTGGTTCGTGCTGCTGGAGAACCAGAGCTACACCGCGTTCGACGATCCCCATCTGTCTGTCCTGAAGCAACAGGGAGCGTGGATCCAGAACTACTTCGGCATCGCCCACGAGAGCCTGCCCAACTACATCGCCCTGATCGGCGGCCAGGCCCCCACCCCCCAGACCCAGCAGGACTGCAACCCGTACACCGACATCTCGCCCGGCAGCCCCTCCGCCGACGGGCAGGTGATGGGGACGGGCTGCGTGTATCCCGCCAGCCGGCTGACCCTCGCCGACCAGCTGATGCAGAACCACCTCACCTGGAAGGGGTACATGGAAGACCTGAACATCGACAATGACCCCAACCGGGATCCGCCCATGACCTGCAACCCTCCAGGTCCACAGGGTCGGACCGACAACACCCAGACCGGGAGCACCGACCAGTACGCCGCCCGGCACGACCCCTTCATGTACTTCCATTCGATCATCGACTCGCCGGTCTGCAAGAAGGACGTCGTCCAGCTCCAGGACAAGAACGTCGGGCTGGCCCACGACCTCCGGTCGGTGTCGACCACGCCCAACTTCTCGTTCGTGACCCCCAACCTGTGCAACGACGGCCATGACCCGAGCAACCCGTACACCCAGTCGGGCCGCTGCGCCGCCCCCGACGCCTGCGGCAATCAGGATGGGGGGCTGAAGAGCATCGGCTGCTGGCTCAACATCTACGTGCCCAAGATCACCGGCTCGGCGGCCTTCGGCAAGGACGGGATGCTGGTGATCCTGTTCGACGAAAGCACGACTGGCGACACCACCTTCTGCTGCGGGGAGCAGCCCGGCCCCAACACCGCCAACCCGGGCATCGCTCCGGCGTCGGCCAACAGCGCCAGCCCGGGCGTCGCCGGAGGCGGCGGCCAGGTGGGAGCGGTGGTGCTGTCCCCGTTCGTCAAGCCGGGCACGGTGGCTTCTGGTTCCTACAACCACTACTCGCTGCTGCGGACGGTGGAGGACATCTTCCACACCACGGGCGGGGACGACGGCCAGGGTCACCTGGGATACGCGGGCACCTACGGGATTTACGACCCGGGCCGGTTCGGCGGGGACGTCTTCACCGCTCCCCCGCCCGCCGCGGGCCAGGCCACACCCGGATCGCTCCCCCGGGTCGAACCCTCGCCGGCCGGGCCGCTGGCCCCGGGTGTCGTGGCCTTCGGCCCGACCCCGCTGGGCGCCACGACGGGCCCCGCCGCCACGCCTCAGGTCGCTGGGGACACCTCCTCGCCCTTGCCGGCGCCGGCCTGGAACGCGGGCGCGCTGGCGGCCCGCGCCGACTCCGCCTGGTGGAAGGGCCCGGCGGCCCTGGTGCTGGGGCTGATGGTGCTTTTCGGCCTTGGCCTTGCCGGAGCCATGGCCGGCTTCGGTCGCGCTGGGTGATCCGGCCGGACACAACGGTCAGGCGCGGACTGCTCCGGCTCCTGCTGGCGGCGGCGCCGGTGCTGGCGCTGCTGGTCTCACCGGGCGGCGGGGCCGTCGGGCGCGCGGCCCCCTCCACCGGGACTCGGCAATGTGTCGCTTCGAGCGCTCCCGCCAACAGCTGGACCGAGGTCGGCGCCCCGGAGAAGTACGTCTATTCCCAAGCGAACTACGACGACCTCAACAAGGTTTATCCGCCATTCCAACGGGTCTACGACCCGGGGGATCGCTGCCGGGCATTCCGAGTCTCACCGGACGACGCGAGCCGCATCGAGCGGAGCCTGGACGGGGGGGCGACGTGGTCGACGGTGTACCAGCCGAGCCCGTCCGCCGCCGGCACGAAGTTCAACTTCCGCCAGATCTTCGTCGTCGACTCCCGGCGGGTGTACGTCACCGAGACGGCGGCCGGCGCCACCCTGGTCACCTCGGCCGACGGCGGCGATACGTGGCAGTCGGCCGCGGGCGGGCCGATGGCCGGTGAGTACATCTACAGCCTGTCGGCCTCGCCGTCCCGCCCGGAGCATCTCTACGCCATCACGCTTGACTGCTACAGCAGGAACAGTGCTGTGAAGGCCAATTATCCGACCTGCCTTACCCCGCCCGCGCAGGAGAACGGCAGCGTGAACGGCTTCAACCCTGCGCCCAACGGTCAGGAGGGAGGTTATCGCGGGGCTCACGGGCCGGTGCGTGTATACGCCTCGCCGGACGCCGGAGTGAGCTGGACCCGGGTTCTAGACCCCAACACCGACCCGGTGAATGGTGTGCCTGATCAATGCAGCATGACGAGCATCTTCCTGGTGGTCGATCCATATGCCAGTTACGAGCATTACTGGCTCCGGTACGATACCGACGCCGCCAACGACACGGGTGGCAGCGGCAACCCGGCCAGCCCGAGCCCGTGTACATATGGCGTCACCGCCAGCTTCCTGATCGAGGTCACGTCGGGAAGTACTACGACCACGCCCGCGGCCGCCAAGGACAAAGCTCAGGGGCCTGATGGCGAGGGGTTCCTGGTCACCCGGCGTCCCGATGGCCATCTGCGTCTGGTGGGCGAGGAGTGGTATTCCGACGACGATTGGTCGAACCCCTACCAGCTTCCCACCCTGCAGATCGCGGAGCGGAGGATCGCCGCCCTGCCGGACGGCTCCTTGTTCACCTTCTCGAAGATTCGCTTCGGAGACAACATCGGCTCACCGGCGGTTGACACGCGGGCCTTTGTCCAGCGGCCCGACCTCCCAAATGGGTACGGCAGCCTGGAGCTGGGCGCCCACCTCCGGTGGCCGCATTACGACCAGAGGATTGGTGACGAGTTCGACCAGGATATCTATGGCGGGTTACAGGTGGACGCCCAGGGCAACGTCTACCTCCAGGTCGGTGAGAAGTGCTGGCAGGTGAACTGTGATCCCGCCAACCCGGACCTGCGCGCCAGCGACCATACCAACGCGAAGGAGTGGGGGGTGCTCTGGCACAGCTTCCGCTACACCCCGCCCGCCGCCGGCCAGGTGATGCCCATCATCCACCTGCCGGTCGTTCCCGACCACGCGCCGAGTTGCACGGGCCCGGCCTGCGCATTGAACCAGGTCCGCGGGTGCACCATCTCGGGCGACCCCACCAACGACGTGTCAGGGACTCTGGCGTTCGACGGCGCCGCTCTCTACTACACACGCAGCCGGGAGAAGAGCGCGGACCCTGATCCGTTCTCCGCGCCGGTGCACGTCGTGGATCCGGCCACCTGCGCCGAGCTGGGGACGGTCACCGTCCACTTTGGGGCGGCCGACTACAGTCGCGCGGTCGACTCCACCCGGCGGTTCTACGACGGGACCGCGGTCAATGCCCCTCCCCCCTTCGACACCACGCTGCCGGAAAACCGGCCCTCGATCGACAGCCTGACCTACGATCCTAACGGCGATCGGTTGCTCTTCACTCTGGAGGCCCAGAACGCTGCCACCGGTGATTCCCCCGAATCCCTGACCCGGGTGGCGCTGTGGTCGGCGGTCGTGCCCAGGGACGGCTCGCGCTCGACGCAGGCCGTCCTCGGCGGCACCGACCTGGGCAACTGCCGGTATGTGGTGCAGCCTGCCCGAGGCTCGGAGATGCTGGCCTTCGACCGGGCCACTGGCGCGCTCTGGGCCTGCCTGCCCGCCCGCGTCGCCCCGGTCAGTGAGACCGGTCAGCCGATCGATTTCCCCTGCTACGGCCAGCCGATCCTGATGGGTGAGCACTCCAGCAGTGAATGGCTGGCGCTCTACGGCTTGGCGCCGGGTCTGCAACGACCCGGCTCCGCCGACCGGGTGTTCATCTGGGCCCCGAGGTCGGTCGCCGGCGCCGCCGCTGCTCCCGCCGCCGGGGGTAGCGCGGTCTACGACTACGACCTGCGCACCTGCACCTTTGGCCAGGTCTTCAGTGCCTCCTTGGTCCAGGCCGGGACGGGCTCGTCTGGCCTGGCCTGCGACCCTGTCACCTACGGGCCGGGGGGGTACGGCCACGGCTCCGGCACGGCCTCGGTGGGGGCGGTGCTCTGGAACCGGCACGGAGCCCAGATGACCGCCAGCATGGTTCCCGACCCCAGCCTCAGCTGCACGCTGCCGGTGACGGCCTCCCTGGCCGGTCCGCCGACCATCAGCCTGACCGGCTCCAGCCCGGTGCCGGTCTGCGGACACCTGACCATCGACGGTCCGGGGGCGCCGGCCGTGCACCAGCCGATCGAGGTCACGGTCGACGGGGTCCCGATCGCCCGGGGCCTGACCGACGCCACCGGCCAGCTCTGCGGGTTGATCGCCGGCGCGGCTCCCGCCACCCATCAGGTGGGGGTCAGCTTCGCCGGCAACTCGGCGTTCTTCGCCGCCACCGGGGGCGGGGTTCTGTCGATAGTCGCGCCCGGGGTGGCCGCACAACCTCCGCCGCCGCCTCCCGGGGGGGGCCTCCGGCTGCCGCCGCCGGTGATCCAGCCGCACGTCGTGGTGCCGGCCCACCAGCAGCCAGCGCCGGCCCTGGGGTCGGTCGGCGGCCAGACCACCACCGTGCCGCAGTCCGGCGCCGCCTCCGAGAAGGAGCGCCAGATCCAGCTTGCGGTGGCCGGCCAGGGCCGGGCCCAGGACCCGGCCCAGGCCGCCGAGCCCTCCGTGGACGCGAGCGCGCCGCCCCCCGACGACACGTACAACATGGTGCCCCTGGTCGCCGGGTCGGCCGCCGGGCTGCTGGCCCTGGTGCTGGCCTTCGGCGCCGCGCCCGCGCCGACCCGCATCCCGGCGCCCCGCCGGCTGGCGACCCGTGCCCGGGCCCGGCGTCGCGAAGACCGGCGATGACGGTCGGATCAGGTTCCTGGACCGGGGGGCGGTGGCTGATCGTGGTCCTGGCGGTCGCCGCGGTGCTGGCGGGCGGGGCGGCCTGGCTCATGACCCGGCCGGCCGGCGGTCGGGTCGCCGACCAACCGGCCGGCGCTCAGGGGCCGGAGCTGGCCACCTACGCCAGCGACAGCGCCTGCGCCGGCGTCCAGGTGGCCACGCCGGTGGCCCGGGTCCCCGCCGCCTGCGCCGCCGCCTGGACGAAGCTCGGGGTGACCCTGGTCCCGGGCCAGGACCTGGTGCGCGACGCGCCCCGTCCCCCCCAGGTCAGGTCGGTCGCGGGCGCGAGCGTACCAGAGGTGACCGCGCTGATCGTGGCGTTCTGGCGCACCGAGGCGTTCAAGGCCTTCGCGATCAAGACCAAGCAGCCGGGGATCGTCGACGGTCTGGGCGCCAATCGGTTCTTCCGCGACAACAGCCTGGAGGTGCAGGGGGTGGTCGCGGGGGCCGACGTGCCGGCGCCGGACTGCCACGAATATCCGGCCGCCCTGGGCGTGGCGCGGGCCACCCCCACGCTGGCCAGGTTCCTCAAGAAGACCGGCACGGTTCTGCTCATCAAGGCCACCTACTCGGCCCCCTGCGCCGCCACCGCCACCGCCAAGGACGGGAGCAAGGTCCCGATGTACTCGTGGACCAGTCCGCTGTCGGTGCTCTACGAGGGCGAGATCGCCGCGCGGCGGGATCCGCTGGGGTCGGTCCTCCAGCTGACCGGGCTGGCCGAGTGCACCCAGCAGGTTGCGCTGGATACCTGCGCGCAGTAATCGGCACCCAAACCCAAACCGGCCAGGCGACCTAAACAATCGTTAACCATGCTTTACATACACTCTTCAGCGGGATGGGGCCCCACCCCAGGGAAAAGCCAAATTCGAAGGGAGAAGAAATCTCAATGAACTTCACTCGTACTTTCGCGCGCGCCGGTGCCACTGGCGTCGGCGCCCTCGTTGCCCTCGCCGCTGTGGGCGCTGCCCCGATGGCGGCTTCGGCCGAGACCGTCTCGGTCGGATGCTCCAACGCCAACGCCGCCTCGGTATCGGTCTGCATCGCTGACCCGGTTGGCGTCGGCCAGCTCATGGTCGGTGTGAACCCCGGCGGCGGGGGCCGCTCCCAGCTTGGCAACAACACCGTTCCTGGTGTGTACGCCGTCGCTCAGAGCAACGCCACCTCCGGCAACCAGGGCTACATCGGCATCTCCAACTGGGGCGGTGGCGGCACCGACTCAGGCGCCAGCAGCGGGGACAATGGCCCGACCAGTGAGTGCGTCGTCGGCGATTCCGGTGGCCCCGGCCCGGCCGGCTCATCCAACAGCGGCGGTACCGTGATGCTGAAGCCGCTCTGCAACGACACGATTCCGAACGAGACCGTGGAAGACACCCTCACGAGCACCGTCTACACCGTCTACGTTCCAGTGGCCTGCGGTCACACGACCGGCGGCCATTACTTCGCCCCCCCCACCCCCCGCAACGGCTGCTGGGTTCCGTAACTCAACTCCGGCAACAGCCTGAAAGGACGGCGGCACCTCGGTGCCGCCGTCCTCGTCAATTTGGGGACGACAACAACGACTCGAGGGGACTGGAGGAATGCATGTCGGGTCCCCGGAGAAACCGTCGTGGCGCGGCGCGGGCGGCGCTGACCTCCGCGCTGGCCGCGCTCGGCCTGGCGGCCGCACCGCTGGTGGCGAACGCCCAGGACGTGGTGCTGCCGACCGGCCAGCTGGTCAGCCCGGCGGGCGCGATCACCCCCCTGGCCGCCTTCCCCACCGGCCTGGCGGTCTCGCCTGACGGCGCCACCATCCTGGCCCTCGCGGGCCGGCCGGTCACCGCCACGGGAACCGTCAGCGTGATCATGGTCATCGACGTCGCCACCGGGCACCTCAAGCAGGCGCTGCAGGTCGGCGACGCCTTCCAGTCGGCGACCTTCACCCGCGACGGGGCCACCGCCTACGTCGCCGGGGGAGGGGACGGGGTGGTGCACGTGTTCACCGTCGGCAGCGGCGGCGTGCTGCGGGCCGGGACCGACGTCGCCACCGGCTGCGACTACGTCACCGGCATCATGCTGGCGGCCGACGAGAAGACCATCTGGGTCGCCTGTCCCCAGGCCGGCCGGGTGCTGCACCTCGACCTGGCCGGCGGGGCCGTCCTGCTCCAGGCCGCCGCGCCCTCGCCGGACCAGATCGGCATCTCGCCGGACCGCTCGCACGTGTACGCCAGCAACTGGAAGGGCAACACCATCTCGGTGATCGATGCCCGCAGCGGCAGGGCGCAGGAGATCGTGGTCGGCGACCACCCGGGGGCGCTCAGCGTCCTGCCCGACGGGACGGTGGTGGTGGCCGACGCCAACGACGGCACGCTGGCGACGCTGGAGCCGGCCGCCGTGCTGGCGGCGCTCAACCCGCCGGCGCCGCCGAGGGGGCTGCCAGGGACGATGCGGTCGGGTTCCGCGGCCGGTGCGCTGCTGCTGCTGGCGGCCGCGCTGGCCGCCGCCCTGGCCCTTTGGCGCCGTCGCGGCCCGGGTCCGGTCGGTGGGGGTCGCGCCGGTGTCCGGCGCGTGCTGGCGCTCGGCCTCGGCGGCGTGGTGCTCCTCGCCCTCAGCGCCCCGGCGTCGGCGCTGGCCAAGCCCGGGGGCCCGCACGGCCCGCTGAGCCAGGTCGGCGACACCCCGCAGTACGTCGACGCCTCGACCCCGGCGGTCTTCACCGACCTGGCCCAGGTCGGGGGCCACGGCGACGCGCCCAACGCCATCGCGATGGCCGGCGACGGCCGGCTGCTGGTCAGCCTGGGCGCCGACAACGCGATCGCGGTGCTGGCACCGGGGATCGACCCGGCCGTGCCCTGGCGGCTGACCGGGCTGATCCCCACCGGCTGGTACCCGCTGGCCCTGGCCACCAGCCCGGACGGCGCCACCCTGCACGCGGTCACCGCGCGCGGCCTGGGCCACAGCGCCGCCGCCACCAGCCCGGTGGTCGACCCCGACCCCGCCGCCGTCGCGGTGGACAGCGCCTATGCCACGGTCGGCACCCTGGAGTCGCTGCCGATCCCCTCCGGGGCGGGGCTGGCCGGGGACACCGCCACCGCCCTGCGGGGGATCGCCAAGGCGCCCAGCCAGGGCCTGCTGGCGCTGGGCCGGCGGGGACCGATCAAGCACGTCATCTACGTCACCCGCGAGAACAAGACCTACGACGCCGACCTCGGCGACCTCCATCCCGGCCCCGACGCCGCGCTGACCCTCTTCGGCCAGCCCAACACGCCCAACCTGCACGCGCTGGAGCGGCAGTTCACCGAGCTGCACGCCTTCAACTACCCGGGCTACGCCAGCGTCACCGGGCACATGTGGGAGGACGCCGGCGGCGTGTCGGACATCTACGAGCGGGTCACCGGCGACGGCGGGGGGCTGAGCGATTCCTGGCACCAGGCGTCGAACTACCCGGCCTCGGGGCTGCTGGTCGGGCAGGTCTACCAGGCCGGGCTCTCGGTGCGCACCTACAACGAGGAGCTGGCGCAGCAGTCGGGGCTGTTCCCGGCGCGGCTGCAGGCCAGCACCAGGGTGTTCCCCAACTACGACCTGCACGTCTCCGACACCAGCCGTGAGGCCGGCTGGGAGACCGAGTTCAGGCAGTTCGAGGCGCACCGCTGCGGCGGCGACCTGGCGGCGGTCTACGGCGCCTCGTGCGCGCTCCCGGCGCTGGAGTACGTCTACCTCGGCGAGGACCACACCACGGTGACCGACCAGCCCGGCTACCCGACCGTCGAGGCCCAGGTGGCGGACAACGACTACGCCACCGGCAAGCTGATCGACACCGTGTCCAAGAGCCCGGACTGGTCCTCGACGCTGGTGATCGTGGTCGAGGACGACCCCCAGGGCACCGGCGACGTGGTCAGCGCGTACCACGGCTTCGTCGCCCTCGCCAGCCCCTACGTCAAGCGGGCCTTCGTCAGCGACACCCACTACGAGCTGGCCTCGATCGTCCGGGCCATCGACGACATCCTCGGGCTGCCGCCGCTGACCGACTACGTGGCCCAGGCCCGGCCCATGGACGACGCCTTCACGCTGACCGCCGACCCCGCCGGCTACAGCGTCGACGGCAGCGGCGTCACCGCCTTTCCGTTCACCCCCCTGGCCGGCACCGCACCGGCGGCCGACCCGGCCCACGGCATCTTCTCCTTCGCCCAGGTCGACCGTCTCGATCCCGCCCTGGCCGGGCGCTCGACCTGGCTCCAGCTCCGCGGCATGACCCAGGAGGAGTGGCTCAGGACCCACGCCCACAGCTCGCCCCGCCCGGCGCGCTAGCCACCTCGACCCGGTCCCGGAGACGCGCCCCGCGGCACAGCAAAGGGCCGGGGAACATCTCTGTTCCCCGGCCCCTTAGGAGAGAGCAGCGTCCGCGCGCGCGGTAGGGCGAGCGCGCGCGGTGCGCGGCACGGCCGTCAGCCGGTCAGCTGACGCTCTGGTTGAAGTCGAACGCGTTGGTCAGGTCCTTGGCCGCGGCGTCGCGGGTGCCCAGCGCCGGGACGTTCCAGCGCTCCTCGATGAAGCGCAGGATGGACACCGTCTCGTACTGGGTGTGGTCGACGTACCCATGGTGCGCGTAGGGCGAGATCACGATCAGCGGCACGCGCACGCCAGGGCCCCAGATGTCGCCCTTGGGCGGCGCCACGTGGTCCCAGCGGCCGCCGTTCTCGTCGTAGGTGATGACGATCGCGGTGTCCTTCCAGTAGGGGCTGTTGCGGACCGCGTTGACGATCTCCGCGACGTGGTTCTGGCCCTGGATCAGGTTGGCGTAGCCGGGGTGCTCGTTGTTCGGTCCGAGGGGCTTGACGAAGCTCACCTGGGGCAGCGTGCCGTGGCCCAGGTCGGTGAACAGGCGGATCTCGTCCTGCAGGTGGTCGGCCTTGGCCTGGGTGCCGTCGGCGTAGGTCTGGTAGTAGTTGAACGGCTGGTGGTGGTACTGGAAGTTGGGGTCGGGCTTGCCGGCCAGGGCGTCGTCCCAGCCGCCCGAGTACCACTTCCAGCTGACGTTCTTGGCGGTCAGCTCGTCACCGATGTTGTTGCCGGTCAGCAGCGGGATCAGCTGCGCCGGGTTGGCCGACTTGGGGTGCGGGGTGTTGACGGTGTAGGAGGTGTTGACGATGCTCTTGCCGTCGGTGGTCAGGAAGCCGTCGGTGACCGGCAGGCCGCTCGCGTCGAGGGTGGTCACCTTGGCCTGGGGCACCGGCTTCTGGTCGGCGGGCCACTGCGGGGTGCAGGCGCAGATCAGCCACTGGTGGTTGAGGAAGGAACCGCCGAACGCCGAGTGGAAGGTGTTGTCGGAGAGCGTGAACTCCTTGGCCAGCTTGCCCTCGGGCATGGTGCTGGCGTCGTAGTAGCTGAGCACCAGGCCGGGGTTGTCGCTGCCGGCGATGAAGCGGTCGTTCTTGCCGCCGTCGATCTGGTACTGCTCCTGGTAGTAGCGGTGGACGATGTCGCCGGTCATCTTGTCGGCCGGGACGTACTTGCTGATGTCGTACGGCTTGACCGGCAGCCCCGCCGGGATGGCGGTCTCGGGCACCGGGGTGGCGCCGTTGTTGTCGATCGCCTGGGGCTGCGTGGTGATCGGCGCGCCGGTCTTGTCGACCTGGCTGACGGTGGCGCCGGCGATACCGTTGGCGCCGGGGAACAGGCCGTAGAGGCTGTCGAAGCTCCAGTTCTCCTGGTAGATCACGACCAGGTGGTTGATCTTGTGCAGATCGCCACCGGTGGCCGGGGTGGGGGTCGCGCTGCAGCTCGAGAGCGCGGTCAGCGCGGCGAGGCCGGCGAGGGCGCCGGTCCGGGAAGGTGATGGCATTTTGGACTCTCTCCCTTTCTAGTTGCGGATGCGGGCCAGGCTGGCGGCGCCGAGTGCGACGAGCAGCGCCAGCAGCAGGACCATCTGGAGGCCGAGACCGCGCCCCGTGCTCGGCAGCCCGCTCCCCGGGGGGCTCGATTCCGGGGCGGGGACGGTCGAGCCGGCGGCCGGCTCGGGGTCGGGGGCGACGGCGGCGTCGGTGAGGATCGGCGCGGTCCAGGCGCGGGCCGCGGTGGTGTGGGCCACGGCGTAGAAGAAGTGCCTGCCGTCGGGACGCGCGCTGGCCGCCGCCGGCACCGTTACCCTGATGCGGCGGGTGGCCCGGCGGGTTTCCCCGGCGCCCAGCTTGACCGTGGCCACCACGGTGCTCGGCGGCGCGGTGTCGATCATCCCCTTGCGCGTCGCCATGCCGCCGCTGGTGACGTAGCGGCGGTGCTGCTCGGCGTAGCTCAGGGCCAGCTGCCCGGTGCCGGTGCAGGCGGCGATGGTGTCGGTCGGCAGGGAGCTGGCGGCAGGGTTGCAGGGGTCGTTGTCACCGTAGTAGTAGGGGTAGGCCGAGACGCCGTTGTCGGAGACGATGTCGATCGACGCCAGGGGGTCGGTGCTGGTGCCGGCGTCGACCGTCAGCGTGATCGTGGTGCCCGGCCCGCCGCCGACGGTCGCCCCCTGCCACTCGCCGGCCGGCCCGCGCAGGGTGGCCCAGAGGTCGGGGCGCTCGGTCGCGCCGGTGCGGCGCTGGCGCAGGGCGGCATAGATCGCGGCCGGGGTGGAGACCGGAGCCACGACCAGGGAGCGGGCGCAGGGCAGGTGGGCCCGGCCGGCGCACTCGCTGCCCGGGGTGGCGGCGGTGACGATGCCGTCCGAGGTCCAGTGGTGGTAGTCCCAGTCCATGACCGGGCCCACCGTCCAGCCCTTGGAGAGCGCGAACCAGTACCAGCCGGCGTCGCTGTGGCCGGGGCTGGCGGGGTTCTGGTCGCCGAAGATCTCGATGGTGTCCATGAACGGCGCGGCGGCGGCGTTGTAGCTGTAGTCGTCCCAGTTCAGCGCGCCCTTGCTGGAGGGATGGTTGAACTGGCCGCTGCCGTCGGCGCCGCCGTAGCCCAGCCCGTTGCCGCCGGGGTCGGGCACCGGCGCGGTGCTGATCCACCGGTAGAACGGCAGCATGGTCAGCGCGCCCTCACCGGCCTGGGTCCGGGCCACCCAGTTCTGCGAGCCGATCACGTTGAGGTGGTTCTCCTGATCGTTGGTGACCTCGAAGCCGCGCAGCAGGCTGAAGCCGTCCTTGGAGTCCGCGACGGTGAGCGCGCCCTGGCGGGCCCAGGGCGTCCCGGAGGCCGCCACCGCCGCGTCGGCCGGGTTGCCCGAGGTGCTGGCTCCCAGCGCCACCGGGTAGGCGTCGGAGTGGTCGCTGAGGATGCCGAAGTCCAGGCCCAGCTCGAAGTGGTGCTTCAGCTCCCAGGCGGCGATGGCCGCCGAGGTGGTGTCGCCGTCGCTGTCGGTGGAGTGGTCGTGGAGGCTGCCGGCCAGGACGCGCATCCCGGCCACCAGCGGAGGCCCGTCGGGCCGCAGCGACGGCGGGGCGGCCTGGCCGGCGAGGGCTGGGGCGAGCGACAGCAGCGCGGCGACCGCGAGGCCGGCCATCGCGGCGCGGGGTGGCGCGGCCACCGGGCAAGGCGTGGGCACCAGCCCCGGCGCGGGCGGTGCGCCGGGCCTGGCCGGCGGCGGCAGCCGTCGTCACGCGCGCCGTCCCAGCGCGCCGGCACGGGCCCGCGCCGCCCGTGCCAGGCCGGCGATCGCCGCCAGG
>DASZGP010000092.1:0-1691 GCA_035938695.1 Candidatus Dormiibacterota bacterium
GATCGCCCTGGCCAGCCACGAGCGCGCCGCCACCGGGCTGCGCATCCTGGGCCTGCGGGTCCCGTTCTCGGCGCTGCCGATGGGCTGCCTCAGCCTCAGCGCCATGATCGGCTTCCCCCTCGACGACCTCTGGCACCGCACCTACGGCATCGACGTGACGATGTGGAGCCCGACCCACCTGATGATGATCGGGGCGGCCTCCTTCACCCCGGTGGCGATGGCCCTGATGCTGGTCGAGGGGGGGCGGGCGCCGCGGCGCCCTGGGGTCCACCGGGCGATGGCCTTCCGGATCGCCGGCGCCGCGCTGGTCGGCCTGTCCACCTTCCAGCTGGAGTTCGACCTCGGCATCCCGCAGTGGCAGGCGCTCTACCAGCCGGTGCTGATCATGGCCGCCGGCGGTCTGGCCCTGGTGGCGGCCCGCGCGGTCCTGGGGCGGGGCGCGGCGCTGCTGACGGCGGTCTCCTTCCTGGTCATCCGGGGGATGTGGGCGCTGCTGATCGGCTTCGGCCTGGGCCACACCCTGCCCCGGTTCCCGCTCTACCTGGGGGTGGCGGCGTCGGTCGAGCTGGGCTTCTGGCTGGGCCGCGGGCTGCGGCCGCTGCCCCGGGCGCTGGTGGTCGGCGCCTGCGTCGGGACGCTGGGGCTGGCCTCGGAATGGGCCTTCTCCCAGGTCTGGGGCCGGCACCCCTGGCAGGCCGAGCTTTTGCCCCACCTCGGGGTGGCGGTGGCCGCCGCGATCGCCGCCGCGGTGATCGGCATGGCCGCGGGGCGGGTGATGGCCTACGACCCCAGGAGCGTGCCCCTGCCCGCCGTGCTGGTGGCGGCGGCGGCGCTGGTGGCGCTGCTGGCGGTGCCCTTCCCGCGCACCGTGGCGCCGGTCTCGGCCCACCTGGCCACGGCCGCCGCCGGGCCGGCGACCCTGGGGGTCGACCAGTACGGGATGCCGGCACTGGTCCAGCCCCGCACCGTGACGGTCACGCTGACCCCGGCCGGCGCGGCCAGCGGCGCCGACCAGTTCGAGGTGATCTCCTGGCAGGGCGGGGGAGCCCGCAACACGCCGCTGCGCCAGGTCGCCCCGGGGCGGTTCGCGGCCGCGGCGGCGGTCCCCACCGGGGGGACCTGGAAGTCGCTGGTCATCCTCACTCGCGGCTCCGAGATGATGGCGGTGCCGGTCTACATGCCGGCCAGCCCGGACTACGGCCAGGCGGAGATCGCCGCACCGGCCGCCGCCGACCTGGAGTTCGCGGCCGCCAGCCGGTACCTGATCCGTCCCCGGGACGGCGATCCCGGCCCTGCCCGAGCCATCACCGCCGCCTTCTTCACCTCGTCGGGGCTGCTCGCGCTGCTGTTCCTCGGCACCTTCCTGGCAATCGGCCGGCAGAGCTCCGGCGGTGGTCCGGCGGGGGCCGAGCGGGGACCGAAGGCCGGCCCCACCTCCGGCCGGCCCCGGCCCCGGCTGGCCGGCGTGGTCGCCACGGCCGATGGCCCGGGGCTATAGTGACGGCGTGAAGGGGCCCGGTCTCGGCGCCATGCGCCTGCTCGCCGCCGTGCTGGCGGTCACGCTGGCGCCCGCCCTGGCCACGCCGGCCGCCGCCACCGGAGGCGGCTCACTCTACTCCGGCCCGGGTCCACGTCCCGGCCCCGCCATCCTCTACCAGCCGCTGGCGGTCGCCCCGCAGCTGACCAACGCT
>DASZGP010000093.1:0-1962 GCA_035938695.1 Candidatus Dormiibacterota bacterium
AGGCCCGCGGCGCGGGCCACCTGGGCCACCTCCTCCAGGGGCACGCCGACCTCCTCCAGGGCCTGGCCCACGGTCACGCCGGTGACGTCCATGGTCTGGGGCAGGCAAAGCCTGATCCAGTTCAGGCTGTAGCCGCCCTCCTGGTAGCGCCGGAGCAGGTGGTCGAAGCCCCCGGCGTGGGCCGAGACCTGGCGCAGCAGCTGCAGCTTGAGCAGCTCCAGGCCGCGGAAGCCGCCGGCGTCGGCGCTGACGATGCCGAACTCCTCGCAGCGGGCCAGCTCGGCCTCGCTGCAGCCGCTGAGCGCCAGCACCTGGGCCCGGGTCAGCAGCCCCGGGGCCGCTCCGTCGGGAGCCTCCGCCATCTCAGACCGGGACCTGGGCGGCCTCCACCACGTCGGCTACGTCCAGCGTCCGGGGGCCGACCAGGGCGACCCGCAGCCGGTCGGGCGCGAGGTGGCGCCGGGCCGCGGCCAGGACCTCCGCCGGCTCGATCGCGTCGACCAGCGCGAAGTACGCCTCGCGGCCCTGCACCCGGCCCCGGTAGAGCAGCTCGGCGGCGGAGAGGTAGGCCAGGTTCATGGAGTCCTCGCGGTCCAGCACGTAGCGGCCCTTGAGCATCGCCCGGCCCTTGTCCATCTCCTCCGGGGTCACCCCGTCGGCGGCCAGCTGCTCGACCTCGGCGACGATCGAGCGCACCGCCTGGGCCGCCTTCTCGGGGTCGGTGCCGGTGTCGATGGCCACCATGCCGATGTCGGCGGCCATGTCCAGGGAGGAGTTGATCGAGTAGCAGAGGCCCTGGCGCTCCCTGACCGATATGAAGAGCCGGCTGGACATCGAGCCGCCCAGGATCGCCGACATCATCCGCGCCGCCACGACGTCGCGCTCGGGATCGGCGTGGCTGGGGCCGGGCATGGCCATGGCCAGGTTGGCCTGCTGGATCTCCCGCTGGTCCTGGCCGGTGCGGGTCTCGGCGAAGCGGCCCGGCAGCGCGCTGCCCAGGGGCTTCTCCGTCAGCCCCGCGAAGTGCTGGCGGGCGAGCCGCTCGGTGACCTCGTGGGTCACGTTGCCGGCGATCACCAGGGTCATCCGCCCCGGGGCGTAGAAGCTCTCGCGGTAGCTGGCGATGGCGTCGCGGCCGACCCCCTTGATGACCTCGGGGAAGCCGATCACGTCCCAGCCCATCGGGGTGTCGCCGTAGAGCACCAGGTCGATCAGGCTGGCGACCTTGCTGCGCGGGTTGTCCTCGTACATCTTCATCTCCTCCAGCACCACGCCACGCTCGCGCTCCACCTCGTCGGGGGGGATGAGCGCGTTCTGGAGGAGGTCGGCGATCATGTCCACGGCGCGGTCGGCGTACTCGGCGGCGCCCTTGACGTAGTAGGCCGTGTACTCCTTGCTGGTGAAGGCGTTGAAGCGGCAGCCCAGGCTGTCGATCTCGGTGGCGATCTGCAGCGTGGTGGGCCGGCGGGGGGTGCCCTTGAAGAAGAGGTGCTCCAGGAAGTGGGCGGTGCCGGCGACGTCGCGGGTCTCGTAGCGCGAGCCGGCGCCCACGAAGAGCATCGCCGTCATGCTCCCGCTGCCGCCCGGGACGGTCAGGACGGTGAGCCCGTTGTCCAGCTTGGAGATATCGGCGGCGGACATGCCGGAAGCATAGCCCGGACGGCGCGACCGGCCGGGCCATAATCGCCGGGATGAGGATCAACCCCCGCGGCCTGGCGCTCGGCCTGCTCGCCCTGCTCACCCCCGCGGGGCTGGTGCTGGTCAACCTGGCGGCCTACGTGATGGGGCATCTGGCGGCGTTCCGGCTGGCGATCACCGTGAGCTCGGTGCTGAGCGCGCTGGTGCTCAACACCCTGACCGTCGTGGTCGCCTACCGGCTGGGCGCCGAGCGCTGGCCCAACCGCTGGGTCTTCGCGCCGGAGCGGCGGCGGGCGCTGACCGCCGTCGCCGGCCTGGCCCTGG
>DASZGP010000094.1:0-12366 GCA_035938695.1 Candidatus Dormiibacterota bacterium
GCATCGCGATCCGCATCCTGGAGGCGGAGCACGCCCGGGGGCGAGACTTCGACCTGATCTCCGAGGAGGTCGGCGAGCGGCGCTTCGGCGGGGGAGGGGACCTGGTCGTCCTCGACCCCATCGACGGCAGCGTCAACGCCAAGATGGGCATCCCCTACTTCAGCCTGACCATGGCGGCGGGCTCGGGACGAACCTACGGCGACCTCCGCGAGGGCATGGTCCGCAACCTGATCAGCGGCGAGCACTTCGAGGCCGCGCGGGGGGAGGGCGCCTGGCGCGACGGCGTCCGCATCATCCCGATCCCGGCGCTGGAGGACGGCCGGCTGCGGCTGCTCCAGGTGGAGCCGACCCGCCTCAACGCGACCTACGACGGCTACCGCCCCCTGGTGGCCCGCGCCGAGAAGCTGCGGATGCTGGGCTCGGCCGCCCTCAACCTGGCCCACACCGCGACCGGGACGGTCAGCGCCAGCGTCGCCGCCAGCCTCCGCTCCGTCGACTGCGCCGGGCCTGTGGTGGTCATCGAGGCGGCCGGCGGCGCGGTGGCCACCCTGGCGGGAGAGCCGATCGGCGCGATCGACCTCGGTCTGGACCACCGCATAAGCCTGGCGGCCGCGCCCGACCCGGCGACCCTGCGCCTGGTCCTGGATCTCCTCCGCGAGGGCGCCGGCCCGGGTGCGTAGGCCGCTCGCCGCCGCGCTGACGGGGCTGGCCGCGATGCTCCTGGCGCCGTTGGCGGTGGTCGCGGCGCCCAAGCCGGCGCCCACCGTCTCGTTCCCGATCCCCGCCTATCCCGTGGCCCAGCCGCTGCCGGTCGGCCTCAGCAAGGTCCCCTCCTTCATGGACGACGACGAGCAGCTGCGGGTCCACCTCGACCCCTTCGGCCACATCCTGTCGCTGCTCGACGACATCCGGATCAAGGTCGGCGGCGGCGGCGACTTCAACGTCCTCCTGCCCGGCCTGGTGCGGTCGGTCGCCGACCTCGGCGGCGACGAGGTGCCGGGGATGGTCGACAACCGGGTCAGCTTCCAGGGCTTCCTGAGCGGGACCCAGAAGATCATCTCCGCTGAGGCCGCCCTGGATCCCAGGGCCTACGCCGCCGCGCTGCCGCTCAGCCAGTCCGCCACCTACCTCCAGGGCGGGCGGATGGTCTCGCCGCTGACCCAGGCCGGGCACGCCGGGACCTACGACGAGCAGATCCAGATCGCCAACCTCACCGGCACCGTCCTGACCCTGCCCGCGGGCGCGGCCACCAACCGGGCCCAGCTGGCCCAGGTGCTGGATGCGCTGCGGGGGATCGCCGACCTCTACACCCCGGAGACCGACCTCGGCGCCGTCTTCCCGCTGCCCCCGACGCTGTCCCTGGGCGGGACGGTGATCCAGGTGGCCCAGCCGGTCTTCGTGCCGATGCGGCTGGTCACCACGATGCGGCTGCCCGCCGGGGTCAGGCTGGTCGACGGCGGCGGCGCCGACGTCACGGCGGACTCCCGGGGCACGCTGCTGCGCTGGACCATGTTCCTGCCCGCCCAGCCGGGCGGCGAGGGCACCGTGACGCTGCGGGTCAGCTACGCCACGCCGGCCTTCCGGGTGCCGGCGGTGGAGACCCTGGTCGACATTCGGCCGTTGCCGGCGGCGCTGTACAAGCCACCGTCGGGGGCCAGCTGGGCGGCCTACCTCAAGACCGCGCCGGCGCTGGCGTCCACCACGCTCCTGGCGGAGGGCGGGCTGGCCAGCCTGCACCGCATCGGGGATGTCGGGCCGCCGGTGGGCCGTCCCGGCCCCGGGCCGGAGAACGTGCGCTACGACCTGGTCCTGGACAGCGGCCGGCTGGTTCCCAAAGCCTCCCCGGCCCGGCCGCCGTCGCGGCCCCAGGCCTGGGCGGTGGCGCTGGCCGCGCTGGGCGCGCTGGTGCTCTCAGCCAATGCCTACTGGGCCTGGTCGCGACACTGAGGTGAGGCGCCCCGAGCCCAGGTAGGCGTGGCGCACGTGGGGGTCGGCGGCGATCTCCTGGGGCCTGCCGGTGGCGATCACCTGGCCCTCGCGGAGCACCGTCATGCGGTCCACCACGCGGCTCAGGAAGCGCAGGTTGTGCTCCACCACCAGCAGCGTCAGACCGTACTCGGCGAGCTGGCGGATGGTGCGTTCCAGCAGCTCCAGCTCGTCCGGCCGCATCCCCGCCGCCGGCTCGTCGAGGAGCAGCACCGACGGGCCCCCGGCGGCGGCGGTGACCAGCTGGAGCAGGCGCTGGCGGCCGCTGGAGAGAGCCTCGGGGTCGGCCTCGGCGGAACCTTCCAGGCCGCACTGGCGGAGCAGGGCGAGGGCCGCCGCCCGCCGCGCCCGGGCGCCCTCCCGGTATCCCGGCGTCTTGGCCAGGGCCTGGCCCCAGGCGCTCCCCGGCGACCGGCGGGCCAGGCCCAGCTCGACGTGCTCGGCCACCGTCAGGCCGGGCAGGACCACGGTGCGCTGGAAGGTGCGGACGATGCCGGCGGCGACCCGCCCGGTCTCGTCCAGGTGATCCAACCAGCGGCCGTCGAGGATCACGCTGCCTCCGTCCGGTGGCAGCGTGCCGGAGAGGCAGCGGAGCAGGGTCGACTTGCCCGACCCGTTGGGCCCGACCAGGCCGTGGATCTCGCCGGTGGGGACCTGGAGGTCGACCAGGTCGAGGGCGTGGACCCCGCCGAAGCGCTTGGTCAGGGCGCGGACCTCCAGCGCCGGCCGGGCGCCGGGGGTGGGGCGCGCGGGGCGCCGCCGGCGTGCCTGGCCGGGGGCGGTGCCGGCGGGGTTGGGGTCGGCGGCGGTGGTCCCCGAGACGGGGATCGCGCCCGCCTCCGGGACGCCGATCGCGACCGCCGCGCCGTCTTCCGCCGCGGGCGCCGCGGGGGCCCGCCGCGAGTGCCGCCGGCGCCAGCGCTCGGCCCGGTCGCCACCCAGCGCCAGCACCAGGGCCGCGACCGTCAGCAGCGCGGTGACGATGCCATTCTCCTGGCCCAGGTGGAGCCCGGCCTGGGAGGTGCCGGCCTCGACCAGGGCGGGCAGGCCGCGGGCGACGGCCAGCCCGGCGAAGGGGCCGAGGACGCCGAACGGCGAACCGATCAGCACCGCGACGAACAGGCTCAGGGAGACCGTCGCGGTGTACGACGTGGGGTCGACGATCCCCACCGCCTGCGCCGACAGCGAGCCGGCCAGCCCGGCCAGCCCGGCCGCCGCGAAGAACGTCCAGCGGCGGTGGCTGGCGACGTCGTACCCCAGCGCCCGGGCCAGCGCCGCGCTGTCGCGCATCGCGGCCCAGGTCATACCCACGGTGGAGCGCTCCGCCGAGCGCAGGGCGACCAGCGCCAGGGCCACCAGCGCCGTCCCCAGGAGCAGGTGGCCGGTGGTGCCGAAGCGCAGGTCGACACCGAGCGCGCCCAGGCGCAGCTCCATCGGCCCGCCCAGCCCGATGCCCGCCGATCCGCCGCTGACCTGGGGCAGGGCGTCGATGCCGACCGCGACCAGCCAGCCGAAGGCCCACGTCGCCAGGGCCACGAACGCCGGCCGGAGCCGGGCGGCGCCGAAGCCCACCACGAACCCGACCGCGGCCGTCAGCAGGCCGGCGACCAGCGCCGCCTCCACGCCGCCGAGGCCGAGCCGGTTGCGCAGCACGGCGGTCAGGTAGGCGCCGACGGCCAGGAAGGCCGCCTGCCCCAGCGACGGCTGGGCGGTGTCGACGGTCAGCAGGTGAAGGCCGACCAGCGCCAGCAGCAGGTAGGTGGCCTGGGCCGCCTGGGAGGTCACGGCGGGTCCGCCGGCGGCCAGCACCGCCGCCAGCCCGGCACCCCAGAGCAGCACCACCGGGATGACCCGGTCAGTCCTGATCCAGCGGGCCAGGTCGCCCAGGCCGTCGGGGAGCGCATCGGGTCGTGGTTGGCCGTGGACCCGGCGGACCAGCCTGCCCGCCGGGTTCCTGGCCAGGCGGTCCTCCAGGCCCGCGGCCGCCAGCGCGGCGGGCATCAGCCCCAGCGCCAGGTGGTCCGCGATGTGGCGCAGCGCCTGGCCCCCGCGCGCCGTCCCCCGCCGGGCCATGCCGCCCGCGCCTCTGACGGTTCGCGCGCCGGCAGCGCCGACGCGGGCCAGGCCGCGCCGGGTGCCGTCCTCAGCCACGGCGAGCGCCAGCGCGACGCGGCGCAGGGCCAGGAGCAGGGCGATCACTCGGGCGCCTCGGCGGCCAGTCGCAGCCGGCCGGGCAGGAGCGCCAGCGCCAGCACCAGCAGCAGCAGCGCGAGGACGTCATGCATCCCCGGCAGCGGCCCCAGCTGCGGCAGGTTCAGCGACCCGAGGTGGAACGCCGGCACGAAGAGGCTGGTGACCACGCTCTCCAGCACTCCAAGGCAGAGCCCCGCGACCACCGCGCCCCGCGCCGACCCCAGCCGGCCCAGCACCGCCGCCGCCGTGCCCTTGAGCCCCAGCACCACCCCCAGCTGCAGCGTCACCGGCCGGGCCGGCGCCAGCAGCAGCCCGGCGACCGCCGTCAGCACCCCCGCGATGGCCCACGCCAGCAGCTGCAGCCGCTCGGTGTCGATGCCCGAGAGGCGGGCGGTGTCGGGCGCCTCGGCGGCCGCCCGCATCGCCTTGCCGGGACGGGACCGCGCCACGAACAGGTCGAACCCCAGGGCCAACGCCAGCGCGACCCCCAGCACCGCCAGGTTGCGCAGCTCCAGCACCCCGCCCCCCGGCAGGTCGACCAGCCCGTTCCGTCCCAGGCCCTGCAGCGGCAGCACGTCCGGCACCGAGTAGCTCTCCGCGCTGAACCAGGCCCCGATCAGCCCCCGAGCCAGCAGCCCCGCCGCCGCCGTGGCGGCGATCCAGCCGACCGCCCGAGCCGGCCCGAACGGCTCCACCGCCAACCGGAAGAGGAGCATCGCCCCGACCATCGCCACCGCCACCCCGACCCCCGCCGCCAGCAACAGGATCCCGACCGGCAGCCCGACCTGCGCCACCGCCCCGCCCCCGCCCAGCGCCAGCAGGAAGGCGAAGATACCGAGGTTGACCAGGTCCCCATGGGCGAAGTCGAGGACCGCCGTCATCCGGTAGATCAGGCTGTAGCCCATCCCCACCAGCCCGTACGCCGCCCCCGCCGCCAGCCCGGAGACCAGCACCTGGAGCACCAGCCCCCAGCTCATCCGCCCGCCCCCAGCCGACCGCGCATCGGCCCAATTCTGCCGGATGCCCGTTTGCTAACCTAGGGCGGACCGCGCGGGAGTAACTCAGTGGTAGAGTGCAACCTTCCCAAGGTTGAAGTCGCGAGTTCGAATCTCGTCTCCCGCTCCAGTAGCACTGACCGAAGAAGGGGACCAAGCCTCCTGGGGCCCCGCTACGACTACCAAATCGCCGCCGAGCCGCCGGCTTTTGCTGCTCCTCCGGGCGCTTGACCGCGGTGTCGGTTACCTCCTGTGGGTGCGACCGGGTGCCAGCTGCAGCCCGAAGCTGGCGCCGTAATTCTTCGCTGATCTCAGCACTTGGGACAAAGCGCGACAGCTCGTCGCGGATCGCAGACTCAAGAAGGACTGCGGGGATGAATGAGGTGTGCTACCACCCTTCCGACCGGCTCCCGGCGCGGCGCACAATTAGGCCGCGATGGATGTAGCCGTGACAATCCCGGCGGGGACGGGGCGCTCACGCCTGGCGCTGGTGGCCGCCCTGGGAATGACCGCGTTCAGCGCTGGCTTGCTGATCTTCTGGGCGATGGTCAACCTCACCATGCCTGCCTCCGTGCCGAGCAGCGAAAGCGATCACTCAACGCTCCTCTTTGCCCTGCCCGAGGTGGCGGGAACCGCGATCGCGCTCTTGCTGACCGTCCGCCGGCCAGAGAATCCTGTGGGCTGGCTGCTCGGGGCCACCATGATCGTGCTCACCCTGCTCAACCTCGGTCCCGACTACCAATACCACACGCTCTACGGACGCGACCTGCCGGCCGCCCTTTTGGCTCCCCTGGAGCTGTCGTCGCACTTGGGCTGGGCAGCCGGCTTCCCGATCCTCCTCGTCGCCATTCCCATCGTCTTCCCTGATGGTCGCCTGCTCTCACGACGCTGGCGCGGCGTCATGTGGGCAACCGCGGCGGTGGCGACACTTGGGGTCGCCGCAGCGGTGTTCGACCCGGCTGCACTGGGCGATGCCAAGCACCCGGTGCACAACCCCCTCGGAGTGCCGGGGACCCACGATGTGTTGAACTTCGTCGACGGCCCCGTCTACACCGTGCCCCTGGTTGTCTTGATGGCGGCCAGCATCGTTTCGCTGGTTATCCGCTACCGGCGCGCCGGGGCCGACCTCCGCCGTCAGCTCCGCTGGTTCATCGCGGGAGTCACCCTGGCGATCGTGTCGCTGTTGGGGGCCTTCGTCACCTTGTTCTCGCCTCCGAGCCTTGTGGGACTCTCGATTGGATTCACGGCGCTGCCGGTCGGCATCGGGATCGCAGTCCTCAAGTACAGGCTCTACGAGATCGACGTTGTCATCAACCGCACCGTGCTATTCGCAACGATGGCCGGGTTCATCACCATCGTCTACATCGCGATCGTCGTGGGGATCGGGTCAGTGGTGGGCGGCAGCGGGCGCGCGAGTCTCTTCCTTTCAGTGCTGGCGACGGCAATCGTCGGCGTGGCATTCCAACCCGTTTTCGGGCGAGCGCGCCGGATTGCCAACCGGCTCGTGTATGGCAAACGCGCCACGCCTTACGAGGTCCTCTCGGACATGAGTGCCCAACTGGCGGAAACCTATGCCGGCAACGACCTGCTGCCGCGGATGGCGCGAACCCTCGCGGACGCGACCGGGGCATTGCACGTGGAGGTATGGTTGCGCGCCGGCGCGGAGATCAGGTCCGCAGCGGTGTGGCCGCAGGACTCGCCCCCGTCGCCTCCGGTACCAGTCGCAGGCCAGCTCCTGCCCCACCTTGGCGCCGCCGTCGCCGTGCCTGTGCGTCACCAGGGTGAGTTGCTCGGGGCGCTCAGCCTGGCCAAGAGGATGGGCGAATCGTTGACCCCCATGGAGCAGAAGCTGGTCGCCGATCTTGCGGGGCAGGCCGGTTTGATGCTCAAGAACGTGGGATTGGCGGCCGACTTGCAGGTTCGTCTCGAGGAACTCCGGGCCTCGCGTCAACGCCTGGTCAGTGCCCAGGATGCCGAACGGCGACGGATCGAGCGAGACCTGCACGACGGTGCCCAGCAGCACCTCGTGGCGCTGAAGATCAAGCTCGGGGTCCTGAAAGGGCTGACCATGAAGGATCCAGGGCGCGCGGCCGAGCTCGCCGGACAGGTCGAGATTGATGCCGACGAAGCGCTGGCAACGCTGCGCGACCTGGCCAGGGGCATCTACCCGCCGCTGCTCGCCGACCAGGGCCTGGTGGCGGCGCTTCGCTCCCAGGCAACCAAGGCATCACTGCCGGTGGAGGTGACTGCCGACGGGGTTGCGCGCTATCCGCAGGAAATCGAGGCAGCCGTGTACTTCTGCTGCCTTGAAGCCCTGCAAAACGTCGCCAAGTACGCGCGCGCCTCGCGTGCGACCGTCAGCTTGTCCAGCGTCAACAGCAGTCTGCAGTTCGTGGTCCAGGACGACGGCGCCGGCTTTGATCCCGGCAAGACCGTCAGGGGCTCTGGCCTCACCAACATGACCGATCGCATCGACGCGTTGGGAGGGACGCTGGAGATCACCTCGGCAGCGGGCACGGGCACCCTTGTCTCTGGCGCGCTCCCGGTTGGCTAGGCGGAGAGGCGCGGGCTGACCAGGTGATGCTGCTGTGTTGCTCAGTTTCCCCCTGAGACTGATCGGCGAGCCGACCACAAATGGGGAGGTGTTCGAGTTCTCTACGGTCGGATCCACCCAATCGGACTCGAACGTCGATGGTCATGCCGATCGTGGCAGCCGATAACTGATCCGAATTGGAGCGCCGGGGGTGCCTGCTGCGCGGGAGAGTCTTGTCTCCCGCTCCAGGCGCACCGACGGGGTCAGAAATCAAGGCTCCCATCAAATCCGGCGCTGGGTTGGTCCACTGCAGGATTGCCTCGAGCCACTCACCAACCTAACGGCCTGCCACCCCAGTTGATGACGCTGAGAAGCGCCTCCGAGCTCGTCGGGTCAACTCCAGCAATGCCAGAGAAGACATGTGCGGGATCACACCCCGGCTGCGGCGACCGGGAGAGGGAGGCTGCCGGACACCCGCGTGAAATGTCCGGGCTCGCTCGTCGTCGTGAGCGTGCCTCCCAGGGCGTCGAGCCGATCGTCCATGTTGGTCAGGCCCGCACCGAGGACCACCCCGGTCAGATCAAACCCGCGTCCATCGTCGTCGACCTCGAAGCGCAGTTGGCCCTCGCGCTCGGAGAGCTTGACCACCGCCGCGCTGGCAGCGGCGTATTTCTGCACGTTCTGCAGCGCCTCCAGCACGCAGAAGTAGACCGCCGCCTCGACCTCCTGGGAATAGCGACCCACGCCATCCCCTTCGACCGTCACGGGCAGCGTGGCCTTGCGCGCCTGGGCCTGGATGGCGACTGTGAGCCCCCGATCCGCCAGCAGCGGCGGGTAGATGCCACGAGCCAGGTCCCGCAGCGTCTCCAGCGCCTCGTCGGTGTCGGCCTTGAGGGCGGTGATCAGGTCGCGCGCCTTTTGCGGATCCCTGGCCGTCATCATCTCGGCCAGGCCGAGCTTGACCTTGATCGCGACCAGGTTCTGCTGAGCCCCGTCGTGGAGGTTGCGCTCCAGCCGCCGCCGCTCCTGGTCCTGGGCCGCCACCAGCCGCTGCCGGGAAGCGCGCAGGTCTTCCAGGCGGCGCTGCAGGTCGGCCGTGAGGCCCACGTTCTTGAGCACCAGGCCGGCCTGGTGGGCGAGGTCCTCGAGGAGCTTGGCCTCGATCGGGGTCAGTGACTCGCCCCTGCGCTTGCTGACGCTCAGGGCGCCGAGCAGCTCCCCCTGGTGGCGCACCGCCACCGCCCGGTCGGCGTCGGGGAGGACGGGCAGCAGCTGGCCGGTGACCGCCACGGCTCCGACGCCGCCGGCGGTCCTGGGCCAGGTTGCGGCGGCGCGCAGCCCGTCGCCGAATCGAAGCCATACCGCGGCGCGCTCCGCCCCCGTCCCCTCGGCCAGGACCCGCGCCATGCGCGGCAGGACCTCCTCGCCGGCGTAGGTCTCGGCCACCCTCTCGCTGAACTCGGAGAGCACCTCGTAGGGGGTCGCGTGCCGGCCATAGACCAGCCGGTTGGCCAGCTTCTGGACGCGGTCCCGCACCGGCTGGAACCCCACCGCCACGACGGCCGTGGCGAAGATGCTCAGGGCCAGATTGGGTTTCCCACCGCTGCCGATGACGGCGCCGATCCCCACCACGATCCCGACGTAGATGGCGGTGATGAGCGCCGCCAGGGTCCCGTAGACCAGGGCCCGGCTGATGATCACGTCGATGTCGTAGAGGCGGTAGCGCAGTACCGCGATCGCTATGGCCACCGGGACCACGGTGAGCCCGACCACCAGCCCCAGGCCGGCAAAGAATGAATTGTTCCCCGCAAACTGCGGGATCACCGCGAGACCCGCGGTCGCGATCGCGGCCAGGAACCACTTGAGCTGGTGCCGGCGGTCCGAGTCGGCGCGGCGGTAACGGATCACCAGGGAAACCACGGCGGACACGATCAGGGCGAACATGAAGACGCCCGAGATGGGGCCGGCCAGGAGGCCAAAGACCAGGTCCCACCCCGTCAGATTGGAACCCCCGCCGCCACTCCCCGCGAGCATGGTGCTGACGACGGTCATGACAACCGTGGATACCGCCAGCCAAACCGCGATGCGCCAGCGGCGCGATACGAGGCGGCCGTCAGGAAAGACGAGGGGGAGAAAGATGAACAGCATGGGAAACCCCGCAGACCAGCCGACCGTCGCGAGCACGTTCAGCGGGAGAATTGGCCACCCGGGAACGTCGTGGGCGCTGGCGTATCGGGCGCCGTACGTCGAGCCCAGGAGCAGCACGCCGAATGCCAGGAGGCTGCAGCTGACCAGCCAGCCCACCGGGTTGGCCGGCAGGCGCGTCGACAGCAGGTACCCGACAGCAGCCAGCGCGAGGACCGGGATCAGGACCAACAGGAAGCCGACCCCCCCGTTCTGGGCTCCGGAGGGGTCGGTCAGGCTCAGCCACTCGGTGGTGACCGCGAGGGCCACACCGATCGCGGCGATCACCGCCGCACCGGGCATGACCAGCCCGGCGCCGGTGTGAGCCCGTCCCACGGTGGCGTCGCTGCTGGGGGGGCTCATGCGCCGATTGTGCGCCGGGTGCATAGGCCTGTCCAAGGGTGCTGGCCGGGTGGTCGACGGGTGGCTATCCCCCCCGGCTCAGCCACCGCCGCCGGGCCAGGCCGGCGGTCAGCCGCCTTCCCGAACCTCGGTCAGCTCGTCGGCGACCAGGCCGTGGGCTTCCTGGTGGACCGCCGCGGCGGCCTCCTTGCTGGGCGCGTCGACCAGGCAGAAGACGGCGCCGGTGCCTTCGTTGAACCAGTACTTGAGGTAGTTGACCCCGTGCTTGGCCTGGACCTCCAGGTCTCGCGAGCCGGTCGGCGGTTGCTGCAGTTGTTACGGCACCGATCAGATACTGAACCTGGACGATTGATCAGGGCGGCTCGATCGAGCCGACAGGAGGTTTCAGATGTACTACGGTGGCGGCGGCCTGCTCTTGGTGCTGGGCATCGTTTTTCTGGTCATGGGATTCACCCTGCTGGGAGTCATCTGCATTCTCCTGGCGCTGTTCGGCGGTGGCTATGGGTATCGGCGCGGGCGGTCCGCCAGGTGACAACACCCGCGTCGCGGAGTTCTGGCACCGTATCTCCGCTCCTGTTGCCGGCTGCGGCACGAGTTGCCATCACCTTCATCGGGGCGGCCTCCGAGGTGTTCGGGGGGTACCTGTCGTACCTTCGCAACGGCGGCCACAACGTGTCGGCGGCGGTGGACGTGAGACAGGCTTCGACCCAGGCCGGGACGCTTCGCCCGGACCTGGTGTTCCTCGACTTCGGCGATCCCTCCCCGACCGGGTTGGCGCTGTTGCGGGAGCTGAGGTCGGACATCCGTCTCGGCGCGATACCCGTGGTCCTGCTGGCGTCCTTCGAGGCTCTGGAGGATGCCCGCGCCGGGCTCGAGCTGGGAGCCTGCGACTACGTCATCAAGACCGAGACCAGCGCCCCGGCGCTGGCGAGGTGCGTGTCCGGCTGGGCACGCAATCGACTGACGCCGGCGGGCATGGTCTCCATGAGACAACCAGCCAGCGCATAACGGCGTCCGTCACCGGCGGGGCATTCGGCGGGCGACACCCCACGTCGCGGCCATCAGGACGAGCGCGCCCAGCGCGACGCCAACCCCGAGCGGGATCTGGGGCCAGGAGGAGAACCGCAGCTCCAGCGATCGGGAAGTCAGCGTCGCCACCGCCTGGCCGTGGGCCAGGATCATGACGGTGGCTCTGGCGCTGAAGGTCCCGGATCGGGGGATGGAGTCCTTCCAGACCGTGGCCAGGGCAACTCGCCCGGCGGGGACCACGTAGGCATCGGCCGGGGTCAGGGGCAGGCGCACGACCTCGTGGCCAGCGCTGTCGTAGACCGCGACCGAGCCCACGTAGGTGAGCAGGAGGTTGCCGGTGTTGGCCAGCGAGATGTCGAAGCCCAGCTGCTGGGACGCCGAGGTCGATCTGGTCAGGGCGCCGAGCCTGCCCGAGGGGCTGGCGGTTCCGGGCACCGAGATCGTGGTGATCAACGCGGTGCGGGCCTCGATCGTGCTCCCCTGAGCCGATCGGCCCACGATCGCCGCGGCGACGACCGCGCCGAGGTGCTCGCCGGGCGCGACCGTCGCCGGCAGGGTGACGCTGAAGCTGTCGGTGAACCGGCTGCGCGCGGGGATCGTCAGCCGGGATCTCGACACCGCGATCCAGGCTCCCGTCGCGCGCATGGTGTCGGTCGCCTGGGCTGGCGCGAGGCCGCCTCCCGGGGCCGCCAGCAGGTCGGCGCCGTAGATGTGGAAACTGAGAGGCTGGTCTGAGAAGTTCTCCACCACCACACCATCCGAGATGCTCTGGCCGGGAAGCAGGGCAAAGCTGAAATGGCCTCCGGGCAGGGTGGTCTGTCCCTGGCGCACGGGGTGGACGCCGAACAACCCGGCCTGGGCGGGAGCCGGCGAAGCGGCGGCGGCGACCGCCGGCCAGAGGCCCAGCAGGGTGGCCGCCAGGGCGATGCCGGAAAGGTGCGCCCGAACGTTCGGGCGCACCTCCGGCGGCGAAAGCCTGGCGGTCAAGACGACCATCTCCTTCGCACGCGCACTGTGCCGATCAGCCGGTGATCGTGTACTGGACGGTGGCGGTGAAAGCCGTGCTGGGGAGGGTGTTGGCGG
>DASZGP010000095.1:0-7092 GCA_035938695.1 Candidatus Dormiibacterota bacterium
CACGAGGTGCCGTTCCACTGCTCCAGGAAGGGATAGTTGGCGCCGCCCTGGACGTACCATCCGGCGGCCCAGACATCGGTGTCGCTGAGCGCGGTCACGGCGGTGAACTGGCTCGCCGAACCTCCCTGGGGAGCCGGCAGCACCCGCCAGGAGGCGCCGTTCCACTGGTCCACCAGGGGCCAGTTGACGCCAGCCTGGACGTACGAACCCGCGACCCAGACGTCGGTGTCACTGAGCGGGGCCACCGCGTTGAACTGGCTCGACGAGCCCGCCTGGGGCGGCAGTGGCCGCTGCCACGAGGTGCCGTCCCAGTGGTCCAGCAGCGGCCAGCTGACCCCACCCTGGACGTACGAGCCCGCGGCCCAGACATCCGAGGCGTTGAGCGCCCGGATGGCGGCGAAGTTGCTGGCCGCGCCGGCCTGGGGCGCCAGGTCCGTCCGCCATTCGATCGGGACCGGGTTCATGAGGTCCATGTCCGACCGCAGGGTGTCGGCGTTGAGGACCCCTGGGAGCACGGGGATCATGCGATAGGTGAAGGTCCCGCTGAGGCTGAACACGCGGGTGCCCGCGGGGGTCATCTCGGTCTCGACGTTGTCGGATCCCCAGCCGACGACCCAGTCCCCCCCGGAGAGCCGCCTGGCGCTGCCGCAGCACCCGACCGGGGTGGTCACGGCGGGGTCGCTCAGCTGCTCCTGCAGCGTGGCCGTGGCGGCGATGGTGTCGATCGCGTACCTGACCACCCGGGGGGCCCGTGCCGCCGGGTTGCTGTTGCCGTCGTTGCCGTTGTCGAAGATCGAGACGGAGCCGTCGCTGTAGAGGCGGGCATCGTGCTGACCCAGGCCGCCCGGGGGGGTGGCGGAGTCACCTGAGATGGTCAGGCTCTGGGGGATCGTGGTCCCGCCGAGCTTCCAGAGCACGCTGCCCGTCGACTTGTTGATCCGGTATACGCCAGTGTAGCGGAACGAGGAGACGAAGTCCGCGCCCGCGTCCTCGACCGAGTTCAGGTGCCAGACGTCCTGGGGGGTGGTGCAGGTCGAGGTGGCCGCCCGGGCCCAGATGTTGTGGTTGATCTCGGTCGGCGAGAAATGCTGGCTCGCGAACCAGCTCCAGACCAGGGCCCCGGCGGGGGTGATCTCCTCCACCTCACCGTCGATGATGCAGGTGTTGGTCGCCCCCCCGATCGAGGAGAGGTCCACTCCAGACACCTTGGGGTAGGCGACCAGGACGTAATCGCCGTTGGGCAGCAGCAGGATGTCGTGGATGTCGCTGGGCGGGTTGTCGGGCGAGTTCAGGGTCGCCACCAGGGATCCCGTCAGGGTCATGACCTGGGCGTTGACCGAGGCCTGGGGATTCTGCGGGGCGGAGTTGGTCATCGCCAGGTTGCCGTTGGGAAGGAGCGTCGCCAGGAGCGGCCGCAGCGCGGGGTCGGCCTTCAGCCACCAGACGGGCACGCCGTTGCTGTCCACGATGACCGTGTAGCTGGCCGGGGGATTGGTGCCGTTGACGGCGATGATGTAGTACGCCGCCTGGGGGCTGCCGGTGCGCTGGGTGTTGAAGGCGGGCATGTCACCGGGGAGGCAGCGCGCGTGGTACGTGGTCGGCACGCCGCCCGTGCTGACCACGAAGGCGAAGCCCTGGCCCCAGGCGCGCGCGACGGCCGCGCTGAAGTTCCCGCTCTGCGGGGAGGTCCCGTCGATGGCAACCGAGGTGCCCGCCGGGGCGGAGACCGTGAAGGTGACGGTGGTGGCCGCGGACGTGCTGGTGCCGCAGTTGACGACGTAGTTGGTGATCGAGGGGTCGAACGCGGGCGTCAGCCCGGGGCTGGTGGTGATCGTCAGCCCGCTGGCGTGGGCCCCGAGCGGGAGCAGGATCGCCGCCGGGCCGAGGAGGATCGCCGCGGCCAGGAATCTGGCCCGACGCAGAGGGGTCTTGAAGTGGATCACGGCGGCTCTCCTTTGGGGTCTCAGGTTGGTCGTGGTCCCATGCGACCGGCGGCGGCGTCAAGGAGACCCCGGGCGTAGGCGCTGGCGACTGATCGGCGGCGCGCCCGGACCAGGCGCGTCAGGTTGTAGGCGTTCCAAACGGTCATCAGGCCCAGCACCCGGCTGGCGCGGAGCGCGACGTCGCGGGTGTCGAGGGCGAAGCGGAGGGGGTTGCGGGCCAGGTAGTAGGCGGTGTTCTCGCTCAGGCCGAGGCTGCCGGTCTGCTTCGAGGAGACGCCGACGGCGTGGTGGCAGAGGACCTCGCCGAGGAAGCGCAGGCGCCAGCCGCGGGCCTTGGCGCGCGACGCCCACTCGGCGTCCTCGTAGTAGGCGAAGTAGTCCTCGCGGAAGGGGCCGACGTCGCGCCAGGCGGCCGCCGAGATCAGGGCGCAGCAGCCGGGGACGTAGTCGGTGTCGGACGACCCGGGCACGGCGCCGACGCTGCCGCGCAGGCGCCGGTGGCGGGTGAAGCCGAAGCGGTGGCTGTGGACGCCGCCGGCGAACCACAGCTTCTCGGGGGCGGCGCTGAAGGCCACGGCCGGGCCGACGACCGCGATGTCGGGGTCGCTGCGGGCCTCGGCCAGGCTCCGGGACAGGCAGTCGGGGGTCACGGTGGCGTCGTTGTTGACCAGCAGGACCCAATCGGCGCCGAGGCTGACGGCGCGCTCGACGGCCGCGTTGGCGGCGGTGCAGAAGCCCAGGTTGGCGGCCCAGGCGATGACCTCGACGCCCGCCGGGGCGGCGGCCCTGAAGTCGCGCAGCTCGCCGTCGTCCAGCTCCTGGACGACGCAGACCAGGTGGTCGGCCGCCGGCGCCATCGCGGCCAGGCTGCGCAGCGCCTCCAGGGTGACCTCGGGCTCGCGCCAGGCGACCACCACGGCGGCGGTCCTCACGCCACCTCCTCGCGGCCCGTGCGCTCGTCGCCGAGGGTCTCGAAGTCCACCTGGAAAGCCCGCTTGGCGCTGGCGATGGGGCGCCAGATGCCGGCCTCCATCCCCTGCCGGAAGTAGTAGCGGGCCTGGGCCCTGGCGGCCACCTCGAGGGCGATCGCGGCGGTCGCCACCGGCAGCCGGTGGGGGTTGCGGAGCAGGTTGCGGAGCGCCGCCGGGCCGATGTTGGCGCCGCGCATGGTGGCGGCGTGGTAGCCGGTGGCCACGGCGACCTTGAGGTGCAGGCCGTGGTTGCGGCGGCGGTGGGCCAGGTAGTCGCCCAGGGTGCCGGCGCCGCGGTTGAAGACCACCGCCCGGCCGGCGTAGCGCAGCTCCAGGCCGGCGCTGGTGATCAGGTGCTCGATGTTGACCTCGTCGGCCAGGAGGCCCGTGTCGAGGCGCTCGAAGACCCGCTGGAAGGCCACCGCCTCGCCCAGCTTGGGATGGCGGAGGGCGACCTCGTGATGCATCTCCCAGAGCCAGTGGACCAGGCGGCCGACACCCTTGCGCTCGTTGGACGGCACCACCCGGGCGCCGGTCATCCCCACCGCCGGGTCGGCCAGCGGGGCGACCAGCTCGGCCAGCGCGCCGGGGGCCGGCAGGGTGTCGCCGCCGATCAGCAGGCAGACCGGCTCGGTGGTCTCGCGCAGGAACCAGTTGATGGCGCTGGCCTTGCCCGAGCGCACCGGCTCGACCAGCAGGGTGACCCTGGGATCGCGGGCGGCGAGGCGGCGGACGATGTCCTCGGTGCCGTCGCTGCAGGCGCTGGCGACCACCACCACGCGGGCCACGCCGTGTCCGCCGGCACGCTCCGAGAGCACCGCGCCGAGGCTGTGCTCGATCATCGTGGCCTCGTTGTGGACCATCATCCCGACGACCGTGTGGGGCAGCATCTGGGCCCCCTCGCGGGAGGCGTCGGCGCTGTGCAGGGCGAGCGCCTGGCGAAGCGCGGCGGCCTCGTCGCGACGGCCGCGGAGGAACTTCAGGACCCCGATCCAGGCGCCCACCACGGCGCCAGCCGTGGCCGTGGCGAGGCCCGGGCCGGCGGCGATGGCGACCGCGTCGGGGTGCCAGGCCAGGCCCAGGACGACCTCGCCGCCGATGGCCAGCAGGATGACCCAGCTGACCGGCGCCACCGAGCGCTGCAAAGCCTGGGCGGCCCACAGCCCGTTGGTCACCATGGCGACCACGGTGACCGAGGCGCCCAGGGCCAGGAAGAGCACCGTCGGCGCCGTGAAGCCGGCCCCGTAGACCTTGTGGATCAGGGTCGGCCCGACCAGCGCGGCGGCGGCGGCGCAGGCCAGGGAGATGGCGCCGGTGGCCAGCACACTGCCGGCGGCGGCCCCGCCCCGGCGCCCGCGGGCGAGCAGCGGGAAGGTGGCGGTGGCCAGGGCGGCGGTCAGCAGCAGGATGGAGCTGACCGCGAGGTGCACGGAGGCCAGGTCGCCCGCCTCGGTGGGGGCCAGGAAGTGGCGGGAGAAGAGCAGCGGCAGGCTCCAGGCGCCCCACAGCAGGGCCGAGAGCACCGCGCCCAGCGTCCCCTCGCGGACCATCGACGGCAGCGCGGAGGGCAGGTCGAGGCGCCGCTTCGCCGGCCAGATCCTGAGCACCAGCAGCGCGATGGCGCTGATGCTGACGAAGGTCAGCAGCGAGGAGCCGAGCGCGCCCACGCCCTCGGCGGCGCCCCAGCCGAAGAGCACCCCGTAGGCCATCCGCAGGACGGTGCCGGTGGCGCTGACGGCGGCGTAGGCACCGAGGCGGTTCTGGCCGATCAGGATCCCGGCGGGGACGGAGAAGACCACGATGGCGGCGAAGTAGGCGTCGGCCAGCAGCACCGGCAGGGGACCGTCGAGGCGGAGGTAGGCCGCCAGCGGCCAGGCCCCCAGGGCCAGCACCGCCACCAGCAGCAGCATCGGCAGCGCGGCCCGGTAGCCGGCGCGCAGCAGGCGGCCGGCGGAGGCCGAGCTGATCGAGGCGCCGCGAGCGACGGCGTACTGGACGCCGGCGGCCAGGGTGGTCCCGATGGTGCCGAAGGTCAGCAGGGCGCCGACCGCGCCGTAGTTCTGGACCCCGCCGCCGCGGGCGATGAAGACGTGGAAGAGGAGGTTCCCGAGCGCGTTGAAGCCGAGGGCGGCGGTCAGGAGGATCGCCCCCCTGGCTGCCCGGCCAACACCTTCCCGGCTTGCGGGTCGTACTTCCGCCTGCATCTCCTGATCCTGTGCCCGGACCCGATCGGACCGGCCTGTTGCAGAACCGTGAACGGTGACCATAGCGCGATGTTCCCTGCCGAATCGAGCCGGCGCCATATTCGTGAAGTGGGTTAGGTGAGATTCCTATACCGCGTAAGAAGCGGGCAAAGAACGGATGTAAATTCCGGTTTCCGGTTGTGAATTTGTGACCTTTGTGACGGACCTGTGTCACCGACCTGTGGCCCGCGGGAGCGATGCCCTAGCATTGCGGCCGTGCCGCACAGACCGAGGTGGAGCGGAGGGCCGCGCCTGGTCCAGGCGCTGACCGCCGCCGCGCTGGCGCTGGGCTGTGCCAGGTCCATTTTCGGGCCGGGCTGGCTGGTCCAGGTCGACACCGCCTGGGGACCCCAGCCGCCCCCCCTGGAGAGTGGCTTCTACGCCCCGGTGGCGGTGCTCCAGCATTTCCTGGCCCTGGCCATCGGCGGCGCCTGGACCGGGCGTCTCTACCTCCTGGCCGTCCTCTTCCTCTGCGCCCTGGTGCCGATGGCGCTGTGCCGCGACGCGCCGGTCTGGGTCTGGCTGCCGGTGGGCCTGCTGGGGGTGCTCAACCCCTGGGTCTACGAGCGGATCGTCGAGGGCCAGTGGGCGGTGGCCGCGGCGGCGCCGCTGCTGCTGGTCTGGCTGGCGGCCTGGGAGGCGCTGCTCCGCGACCCCGGCCCGCGGCGGGCGGTCCTGGCCGCGCTGGCGGCGGTGCTGGTGGCCGCGGTGGCGGTCCACTTCGCCGGCCTGGTGCTGGTGCTGGCGCTGCTCAGCTCGGCCTGGGTCCTGGTCCGCCGCCGGCCCTTCCCCTGGCGCTGGGCCGGGCTCTCCGCCGGGCTGGCGCTGGTGCTCATGCTCTACGGCATCCTGCCCTTCCTGGCCGGGGCTGGCCCCGACAGCGCCACCCGCCTCTCCAACTTCGGCCCCAACGACTTCCAGTTCTTCCAGTCAACCCCCGACCCACACTACGGCCTGGCGGTCAACCTGATCGGGCTGCAGGGCTACTGGGGCGAGCGCCTTGCCCGCTTCGCGATCGCCGGCACCGGCCCGCTCTGGCCGCTGGGCGCGCTGGTCCTTGCCGCTCTGGCGGTGGCCGGCGCCTGGCTCGCCCCGGAGCGGCGCTGGCTGCTGCCGGCCGGCCTGCTGGGCCTGGCGATCGCCGCCTCGACCGCGCTCCCCGGCGGGATCCAGGCGATGGAGCGCCTGCGCGAGCTGGTGCCACCGCTGGCCGGCTACCGCGAGCCGGAGAAGTGGAGCGCGCTCTGGCTGGTGGCGCTGATCGTGCTGGTGGGCGAGGCGCTGCGCGGCGCCGACCGGCTGGCGCGGGGCCACGACGCGCGGATCGCGCTGGCGCTGGCGGCGATGCTGGCCACCCTGGTCCCGACCGGCCTGACCGCCTTCCGCCAGCTTCCCGCCACCCTCGGCCCGGTGGCCTACCCGGCGGACTGGCTGGCGGCCCGCGACTACCTCGCCGGCCATGGTGGCGAGGGCGCCACGGTGCTGGTGCTGCCCTGGCACCGCTACGTGGTCCTGGGCTTCACCGGCGACCGGCTCACGCTCAACCCGGCGGGGGCGGTCTTCCCCGGCCGCCTGCTCTTCTCGACCGACCCCGAGATCCCCGGGCAGGGGGCCGACCTGGGCTCGCCGATCGCCGTCGCGGCCGCCGCTCCCGACACTCCCGGCTGCGGCCTGGCCACGGCGGCGCGGGGCGCCGGGGCCCACCTGATCGTGGTCGAGCCGATCTTGGAGGGGCCGGCCGCGGTCACCGCCCTGGCCGCCTGCGGCTACCGGATTGTGGAGGGGGACACAGGCCGCGTCCAGGTTCTCCTTGGCTAGCGCACCAGCATAGGACGGGAACCGACCTCTATGCTTACGGCAGGATTTACGAGTCGATACAACCTTTCGACGAGACCTCATAAACCTCACAAACCTTAATTTGACTCCCCGGGAACG
>DASZGP010000096.1:0-9715 GCA_035938695.1 Candidatus Dormiibacterota bacterium
CAGCGGCCCAATAAGGGCCGCCGCCATGCTGATGCTGGCGCTGCCGGCGCTCCAGGGCTGCAACCTGGTCCCCGGCCAGGTCAGCCTGAGCGCGGTCCAGAGCCAGATCAAGGCCGCGGCCGAGCCCGACGCCAAGTTCAAGGAGATCGACATCCAGGTTTCCAACTCGGGCGCCAACACGGCCCGGGGGATCAGCATCCGCGACTCGCTGCCGACCGGCTTCACCTACGCCAGCACGATCGAGATCGCCAGCTCCGACGCCATCCGCACCCGCACCGTGGACCCCGCGATCGGCACGCCGTCGCCGGCCTGGGGGGCCTGGAGCCTGCCCCCGGCGGTGACCAGGAACAAGCCCACCACGCTCACCTTGCGCTTCCTGGCGGCGGTCGGTCGCGCGCCCAGCAAGCGGGCCAACTTCGTCGAGGTCACCAGCAACGACACCGACCCGGTGGCGGCCAAGCCGATGGCCCTGGACGTCACCGCCACCCCGGTGCTGGACCTCGCGGTCGCCACCCGCTCGCCGATCCAGGCCGGGGGCCAGAGCCAGTACACGATCACCATCCGCAACAGCGGCACGGCGGCGGCGCTGACGGTCTTCATCTCGGCCTCGCTGGCGCCCGGCTTCATCTACGCCGGCACCAACGCCGTCAGCGGCAACTCGCTGCGTGACCGGGTCGGCGTGACCGACCCCTTCCCCGACAGCCTGCTGCCGTCCTGGGGCACCTGGACCATCCCGCCGCAGCAGTTCGACGGCAGCGCCGGGGTGCTGAGGATCAGCTTCACGGCCCGGGTGGCGGGCGACGAGCCCCCGGGGGTCTATCCGATAAGCGTCACCGTGACCCACGACGGGCTCTCGGCCCAGACCGTCGCCGACCAGGCGCCGGTGACGGTGCTGCGGGCCGGCTGAAACACGTCTGTTAGACTTTCCGCTCCCATGGAAGCAGTGGTTCGTATCGGCGGCAAGCAGTACCGCGTGTCCGAAGGACAGCGGCTGGAAGTCGAGCGCCTGGTCACGCCCGTGGGCGAGAGCGTCAGCTTCGGCGAGGTGCTGGTGCTGACCGACGGCCCGGCCTCGACCATCGGCCGCCCGACCGTGGACGGCGCCAGCGTCTCGGCCAAGGTCGTGGCCCAGACCCGCGGCCCCAAGATCCTGGTCTACAAGTACAAGCCGAAGAAGCGCTACCGCCGGCTCCGGGGCGCCCGCGCCGACCTCAGCGTGCTCGAGGTGACCGGCGTCAGCGCCGGCCAGAAGGCGTAGACCGATGGCTCACAAAAAGGGAGGCGGCAGCAGCCGCAACGGGCGCGACAGCAATCCCCAGATGCTGGGGGTCAAGCGCTACGGCGGGCAGCTGGTGGCCGCCGGCAACATCCTGGTCCGCCAGCGCGGCACCAAGATCCACCCCGGCGAGAACGTCGGGCTGGGCCGCGATTACACGCTCTTCGCGCTGGCCGCCGGCCACGTCACCTTCCAGGACTTCGGCAAGGACCGCAAGCGTGTCAGCATCCTCCCCGTCGCGGCCGAGGCGACCCCCGCCTCCGGGCCTGCCGCGCCCGCCGCGGAGCCAGCCCCGAGCAACTGACCGCCGCGCTCCCCTCGGGGATGCGGCGCCGGTGACCTGACATGTTCCTCGATGACGTGACCCTGCGCGTCCGCTCCGGCGCCGGGGGGGCGGGGGCGGTCACCTTCCGCAAGGAGAAGTTCGTCCCCCTCGGTGGTCCCGACGGCGGTGACGGTGGGCGCGGCGGCGACGTCCTGCTCCAGGGCAGCGGCGGCCTCAACAGCCTCTCCCACCTCAAGAGCCGGCGCTACTTCGCGGCCGAGGACGGCGGCGGCGGCACCCGCAACCTGCGCCACGGCGCCGACGCCGCCGAGGTCCGCATCCTGGTGCCGCTGGGCACCGTGGCCACCGACGCCGGCTCGGGCGAGACACTCGGGGAGCTGCGCGAGGACGGCGAGCTGCTGCTGGTCGCCCGGGGTGGCAAGGGCGGCCGGGGCAACTCGCACTTCGCCGGCAGCCGCAACCAGGCCCCCCGCTACGCCGAGCTGGGGCAGCCGGCGGTCGAGCTGCAGCTGCGGCTGGAGCTGCGGCTGATCGCCGACGTCGGCCTGGTGGGATCGCCGAACGCCGGCAAGTCGACCCTGCTGGCGGCGCTGACCGCGGCCACCCCCAAGATCGCCGACTACCCCTTCACCACCCTGGAGCCCAACCTCGGGGTGGTCGAGGAGGAGGAGAGCGGGCGGCGCCTGGTCCTGGCCGACGTGCCGGGGTTGATCGAGGGCGCCTCCGCCGGCGTGGGCCTGGGCACCGACTTCCTGCGCCACCTCAGCCGCACCGCCTACGTGGTCCACGTGCTGGACTGCGCCCGGCCCCTGGACGAATGCCTGGCCGACTTCCGCCAGGTCGGGGAGGAGCTCCGGCTCTACGATCCCGAGCTGGCCGCCCGGGTCCGGATCTGCGCCCTCAACAAGGTCGACCTCCCGGGCGCGGCGGCCGCGGCGGCGGCGGTGGGCCACGAGCTGGAGCGCGAGGGGTACCGCTGCCTGGCCATCTCCGCGGCGGCCGGCGAGGGGCTGGCGGAGCTGCGCCAGGCGCTCTTCGCCGCCGACATCTCGGGCGCCAAGCGGGGCCAGCCGGTGCTCCGGGTCTACCGGCCGGAGCCGATCCCCGGGCGGCTCAAGGTCGAGCGCGAGGGCGAGGGCTTCCGGGTCAAGGGCCGGATCGTCGAGACCCTGGTCGCGCGCACCGACATGGGCAACGACGCCGCCCTCGACCGGATGCGCCGGCGGCTGGAGCAGCTCCACCTCCGGGAGAGCCTGCTGGAGGCCGGAGCCAGGCCGGGGGACACGGTCTACGTGGGGGCGTCGGAGTTCCTCTTCGACCCCGAGGCCTGACCGACGTGGGGCGCCGCGGCCTGGTGGCGGGCTGATGCCAGAACGGATCGGGGTCCTCGGCGGCACCTTCGACCCCGTGCATCGCGGGCACCTGGAGGTGGCCCGGCAGGTCCGCGAGACGCTGGGCCTGGACCTGGTGCTCCTGATGCCGGTCGCCGCCCCGCCGCACCGGCCGGCGCCGCTGACGGCGCCCGCGGACCGCCTGGCGCTGATCCGGGCCGCCGTCGAGGGCGAGCCCGGGCTGGAGGCCGGCGACCTGGAGGTCCTCCGGGGAGGCGTGTCGTACACCGCCGAGACGCTGCGGGAGCTGGCGGCCGCCCATCCCGGCGCCGAGCTGTTCCTGCTCCTCGGCTGGGACGCCGCCCGGGACTTCGCCTCCTGGCGCGAGCCCGAGGCGATCGCGGCGCTGGCCCGCCTGGTGGTCTTCAACCGCAGCGGCGCCGATATGGACGCCGCCGGGAGCCCTCCCGCCGCCGCCGAGGTGCGCCGGCGGGCGACCGCCGCCCCGGCCACGCCGGCCGCCGACCCGGCCACGTCGGCCGCCTCCGACCTCGACCCGTCGCACGCCGCGATCAATCGCGCCGGCCTGCCCGGCTCGACCATCCTCCTGGAGGTTGACTCACCCGCGGTCTCCGCGACCCGGCTGCGCGCCGAGCTGGCGTCCGGCGGCGATGGCGGGGGCGCCCTGCCGGCGTCAGTTCTGCGCCTGCTCCGCGAACGTGGCCTGTACTCGGAGGCGCCGCGGCCTCCGGGTACGTCTGTGTCATAATCCGGCGCGAATGACGTCCCGGGAGCTGGTCGAGGTGGTCAGAGAGGCCGCCGAGTCGAAGAAGGCCCGGGACGTGGTCGCCCTCGACCTCGCCGGCCGCAGCGACGTCGCCGACTGGTTCGTTATCTGCGAGGGTGACACCGACCGGCAGACCCGGGCGATCGCCGACGCCATCCTGGAGGCGGCCGGCAACCACGACCTCAAGCCCTTCCACACCTCGGGCGAGCGCGACGGCGCCTGGATCCTGATGGACTACATCGTGGTCGTGGTCCACATCTTCCTGCCGGGGGAGCGCTCGTTCTACGACCTGGAGTCGCTCTGGAAGGCGGCCGCCGCGCAGCGCGCGGATGGGGCCGAGCCCCAGCCGGCGGCCAAGGCCGCGAAGGCCACGACCGCGAAGGCCACGGCCGCGAAGGCCAAGGCTCCGAAGGCCACGGCCCCGAAGGCCACGGCTCCGAAGGCCACGGCTCCGAAGGCCAAGGCCGCCGGGGCGGCGAGGCCGGCGCGGACGCGCAAGCCGGCATGAGCGACGCCGCCCGAGCCCTGCCGGACCCCGACCCCGCGCCGGCGCCGAAATCCACGGCCGCCGCCGGCCTGCCCTCCCCGTCGGCCGCCGGCCTGCCGCCCACCCCGCGCCCGCGGCGGCGCCGGGAGCGGGCCACGCCGCGCAAGAGCGAGCGGACCCGGCGCCGCCTGATCTCCTCGGCCCGCCAGCTCTTCGACCGCCGGGGCTACCGCGACACCACCATTGACGACATCACCCGCCGGGCCCAGGTCGGCCACGGGACCTTCTACCTCTACTTCCGGGGCAAGGGCGAGCTGCTCCGGGAGCTGCTCGGGCAGGCGCTCGAGGAGTTCGACCAGCTGGCCTCCTTCGAGCCCAGCCCCGACCCCGACATCGCCGGCCTGATCGAGGCCAGCCTGGAGGTCTACGAGCGCAACCGGCTGCTGATGCGGCTGCTCCGGGAGGCCTCGGCGGCCGATCCGTACTTCCGCGAGCACTACGACCAGCTCTTCCTCGGCCGCCTCGTCGCCCACCTCACCGAGAGCATCGCCCAGACCCAGGCCCTGCTCGGCGTCGGCGCCCCCACCCTCGACCCGCGGGCCACCGCCCGCGCCATGGTGGGGCTGATCGAGAGCTTCGCCTACGGCATGTACGTGGGCGGGGAGAGCTGGCCCAAGGAGGTGGCGGTGACCACCCTCAGCGAGCTCTGTGCCCGGGGCATCGGGCTCCGCCACCGCGACCCGTGACCCGCGGCGCCGGTCCCGCGTGACAGTTTCGCCGCCGGGCCGTGCCAGCCTGCGAAAGGGCCTAGACGGAAGCGGAACCGGCCTCTAACCTGCTTGCTGGCGCAGTCAAACCAGTCAGGGAAACGATCTTGCCAACGTCGAAGCACAAGCTGACCGCCCTCCTCCTCGTCCTGGGTCTCGCCGCCTGCGCCCAGCAGGCCGCCAAGCCGGTGGTCCGCCCGACGCCGACCCCGTCGCCGTCACCGGTGGTGGAGTCGCCCTCGCCCGACCCCAGCCCCACGCCCTCGGCCGCGCCGGTCGCCCAGGCGCCCTCGGTGGTGGTGCCGCCGCCCCAGGCCGGTCCGCTGCCGGGCCAGACCCTGGCGCTCTCCGACCCCCTGGCGTACCCGCTCCTGATCCAGATCGAGAACACCGCGCCGGCCCGGCCCCAGGCCGGCATCGGCGCCGCTTCGGTGGTCTTCCAGTACCTCACCGAGGGTGGGATCACCCGCTTCTCGGCGCTCTTCCACCGGGTCCCGGGGGTGGTCGGGCCGGTGCGCTCGGCCCGCTTCGTCTCCGTCTACCTGTTCCAGCGCTTCGACGCCATCCTGATGTGCAGCGGCGGCGCGGCGGCGACCTACAACAAGATCTGGGCCACCAACATCCCCAGCTTCATCAACGACTTCGACCACGGCGTCCACTTCTTCCGCTGGAACGGGCGGGTCGCGCCGCACAACCTGTACACCTCGCAGGCGCAGATGCTCAAGGTCGCCGACGCCGGCTACCGGCCGCCCTCCGCCACCGACATCGCCCGCTCCGACGCCTGGCCCGGCACCGAGCCCGCGACCAGCGTCAGCATCCCCGACTTCCACAGCAGCTAGACCTACGCCAACGGCGGCTACACCGTGGTCGCCGACGGCGCGGCGGAGTCGGACGTCATCTACGGCACCCTGCACCCCAGCGGGGTGGCGGTGCTCCACGTGCAGCAGTGGATCAGCAGCCAGGCCCACGACGTCAACGGCGCCAACGTCCGCGACTTCAACTTCCAGGCCGGCGGGGCCGCCGAGCTGTACGCCCACGGGACCGTGATCCACGGCAGGTGGACCGCCCCCGGCGACACCGGCGCGATCGCCCTGACCGACGGCAACGGCCAGCCGGTGGGGATGCCGCAGGGCCAGCTCTGGGTGGCGCTGGCGCCCTGACCCGCGACCGGGTCGCGCCGGCGGGGCGCGGGTAAACTCAGCCCGATGCCCAGCGCCCCCGGCCTCCTCGACGACCTCCTGGCGCACCGGCTCGTCATCCTCACCGGCAAGGGTGGGGTGGGCAAGAGCACCTCGTCGGCGGCGCTGGCGCTGATCGCGGCCCGGCGCGGCAAGCGGGTGCTGCTGATCGAGGTCGACGCCAAGGGCAACCTGGCCGACTTCTTCGACTCCCGCCGGGCCGGGTTCGCCCCCCGCCGCTTCCACGAGGGGGTCTACGGGCTTTCGATGCAGGCCAACGAGTCGATGCGCGAGTACATGAACCTCTCACTGCGGATGCCGGGCTTCTCCCTCAAGCCGCTGGAGGGCTTCATCGGCTATGTCTCGGGCGCCATCCCCGGGCTCAAGGAGATCCTGGTCACCGGCAAGATCTACTGGGAGGAGAAGCAGGTCGAGCCGGGGGGGCGGCCGCGCTGGGACCTGATCGTGGTCGACGGCGCGCCCACCGGGCACGTGGTCTCCCAGCTCGGCGCGGCGCGGCACCTCGCCGAGCTGGTGCGGAGCGGACCGATCCACGACCAGGCGATCGCGGTCGGGGACCTGCTCGCGGACCGGACCCGGTCCGCGCTGGTGCTGGTGTCGACGCCGGAGGAGATGCCGGTCAGCGAGACCATCGACCTGGCCGGCCGTTTCGAGCGCGAGACCGACATCCGGCCGGCGGCGCTGCTGGTCAACCAGAACCAGCGGGCGGCGCTGTCCGAGGCGCAGATGCCGGCCTTCCGGGAGCTGGTCGGCGCCGGGCGCGGACGGTTCCTGGCCGAGCACCCCGAGGGTGGGCCGCTGCTGGCGGCCGGCGAGATCATGCTCGACGGCCTGGACCGCGCCGAGCGGCTCGGCAGCCAGCTCCGCCAGGCCCTGGACCTGCCGACCCTGGACGTGCCCTACGTGTTCCAGCGGCACCACGGCTTCGCCTTCACCCGGTCCCTGGCCAAGGCGATGGAGTCGGCGTGAGCGACGTCGACGCCCTGCTGCGTCCGGGCATCCTGGTCCTGGCCGGCAGCGACGGCGTGGGCAAGACCACCACCTCGGCGGCGCTGGCCGCCCGGGCCGCGGCCCAGACCGACATGCGGGTGGTCGTCCTGACCATCGACCCGGCCCGCCGCCTGGCCAACGCGATGGGCCTGGCCAAGCTCGGCAACCGCATCCGGGAGGTGGACTGGAGCGCCGCTGGCGGGCCCGGCAAGCCGCGCGGCCGCCTCTACGCCGGGATGCTGGAGACCAAGTCGGCCTGGGACGACCTGATCATCCGCCAGGCCGGCAGCCGCGAGAAGGCCGAGGCCGTCCTCGCCAATCCCTACTACCGCGACCTCAGCGGGGCCTTCGTCGGCTCCCACGAGTACATCGCGATGGAGCGTCTCTACGACCTCTGGCAGTCGGAGAAGTACGACCTGATCGTCCTCGACACCCCGCCCAGCCGCAACGCCCTGGACTTCCTGGAGGCGCCCAACCGCATGACCGAGCTGGTCAGCGGCGGCCTCCTCGGCCTGCTCGCCCGCCCCGGCGTGATGGCCGGCAAGATCGGGCTCCGGATGTTCAGCCTGACCGCCAAGCCGATCATGGCCGTCGCCGACCGGCTCCTGGGCAGCTCCACGCTGTCCGAGCTCTCCCAGTTCCTGATCAGCATCGAGGGCATGTACCAGGGCTTCAAGGAGCGCGCCGAGGGAGTGGTCGAGCTGCTGGCCATGGACAGCACCATCTTCCTGGTCGTGACCACCCTGGAGGAGGTGCCCTTCGGCGAGGCCAGGTTCTTCGTCGAGAAGCTCCGCGAGGCCGGCATGCACCTCGGCGGGGCGGTGGTCAACAAGCTGCTGCCGGAGTCGCTCCTGGACCCCGCGGCCGCCAGGCTGGCGCGGGAGCTCGCCACCGGCGCGGACCCGGTGCTCAGCGCGCTCGGCTCCACCTTCCTCGACCACTGCCTCCTGGCCCAGCGCGACCGCGACCGCCTGGCCCGGATCGAGGACCTGGGCATCTCCGTGGTCGGCAGCGTGCACCGCCAGGCGCAGCCGGTGGGCGACCTGCTCGGCCTTCTGGAGGTGGCCGCCGAGATCGCCGGCAAGCCTTTGCCTATGGGCTAGTCGATATGGCATAATGCCTGAGTGCAGTTGAATGTCTACGTCCCCAACAACCGCGCCGCGCTGCTGGTGGCCCTCGACGCCGCGGCCAAGAAGCGGCTGATCCAGAAGAACACCCTGGTGCTCGACGCCATCGAGCACTACCTCAAAGACGTGCTCCAGGCCGAGGCGGAAGGGGTCACACCCAAGCTCGAGACGTTCGACATGGGCGAGATCAGGATGCCCGCCCGCCAGGACCTCTACGACGAGTACCTCGACGGCCTGTTCGGGGGCGACCGTGATCCTGCTTGACACCAACGTGCTGGTCTACGCCATGAACGAGGCCTCGCCACGCCACCGGCCCTGCCGCGCGGTCGTCGACCTGGCGATGCGGGCGCGGATGCCGGCCGTCCTGGTCCCCCAGGTCCTGCTGGAGTGCCTGTCGGTGGTCACCTCGCCCCGCCGGGTCGAGCGCCCACTCACCCCCGAGGTGGCCGTCGACCAGCTGGCCCGGCTGCGCCGGGCGCTGCCGGTGATGGAGGTCAAGGCGGCCACCATGGTGCAGCTGGAGGACCTCGTCCGCCGGGCGGGCCGGAGCGGCCCGCGGGTCTACGACCTGTTCCTGGCCGCCCAGATGCGGGTCCACGGCATCCGCGAGCTGTGCACCGAGAACGGCCGCGACTTCGCCGGTCTGGGTCCCGCCGTCCGCAGCCCCGCCCAGGTGCTTGCCGACTACGCCTGAGCGCACCGGGGCGCCGGATCGGGCCTAGGGCTCGACGCCGATCGGCTTGAAGACTTCGAGCGGCTCGCCGCAGGCGCGGCAGCGGGCGGTGGCCCGGCAGGGGGTGGCGCCGAAGCGGGAGACCAGCACCACCTGGCGCTGGCCGCAGTTGAGGCAGGCGATGTCCTCGGCCTTGAGCTTGCGCTGGGGGGGGACGATGCCGAACTCCCGCAGGCGCCGCTGGCCGGTCTCGGTGATCATCGCGGTGCTCCAGGGCAGGTCGGTGCGGGTGACCAGGCGGAGGGGACCGAGGCCGGCGTCGAGGATCGCGGCGCGGACGGTCTGCTGGATGACCTCCAGCGCCGGACAGCCGCTGAAGGTCGGGAGGATCTCCACGACCAGGTCGTCGCCCTCCTCGCGGACGTCGCGCACGATGCCCATCTCGACGATCGGCACCGAGGGGATCTCGGGGTCGTTGATCTGGGCGAGCACCCCGCGGGCCGCGGTCAGGCGCCGGGCGCCGCGGGTGCGCGGGCCGGCGGTGGCCGCCTGGCGATCGCCGTGGGCCGCCACGCCGCGCACCGAGCTCACCAGGTGGCTCCCGGGTGAGCTCGCCGCAGGCCCGTGAGGTCGCGATGGAGCGCGGTCAGGCCGGGTGGCGGTGCTGAGGTCGGGCGAGCGTCGAGGGCGGCCGTCGCATCGGTCAGCTCGGCCGGCGTCCAGCCCGCGGCACCGAGGCGCTCGAGGAGAGTCTCACGATAGGCCGCGGCGAGCGTGCCGGGCGAGGCGAAT
>DASZGP010000097.1:0-1802 GCA_035938695.1 Candidatus Dormiibacterota bacterium
CGGGGCCGGCTGCGCCAGGCCCTGGAGTGCTACGAGTGGGCCGCCCGCATCGCCGAGACCACCGACCCGCTGGAGAACGAGGGCCTGCGCCGCGGCTTCGAGTCGCTGGCCGGCGCCGGGGACCAGCTCTGCGCGCAGGCGCGGTTCGCCCTGGTCGCCCTGCGGCCGGCGGAGCCCGCCCCGGCCTGACTCAGGCGGTGGCCGCCACCCGCTGTCGGAAGTAGTCGACCGTGAGCGCCACCCCCTCGGCCAGCTCGACCCGGGGCCGCCAGCCCAGCACCTCCGTGGCTCGACCGATGGCCAGGCAACTCCGCTCCACGTCGCCCGGACGGTCGGGGCCGTGGACCGCCGCGAGGTCGCTGCCGGCGGCGCCGGCGATCAGCCCGTAGAGCCGGTTGACGTCGGTCTCGATGCCGGTGCCGATGTTGAACGCCCCGCAGGCCTCCCCGCGCATCGCCGCCGCCACCGCCTCCACCACGTCGCCGACGTAGACGTAGTCCCGGGTCTTGCGGCCGTCGCCGTGGATCGTGGGGGCCCGGCCCTCCAGCAGTGCCCCGGCGAAGATCGCCACCACCCCGGCCTCGCCGTGGGGGTCCTGGCGGGGGCCGTAGACGTTGGCGAAGCGGAGGCAGGCGGCGGAGAAGCCGTCCAGGCGATGGAAGAGGTGGAGGTAGTGCTCGACCGCCAGCTTGGCGGCGCCGTAGGGCGACTCGGGCCAGGCCGGGAAGGTCTCCGGCGTCGGCAGCACCTCGGTGTCGCCGTAGATCGCGCCGCCGGTGGAGGCGAAGACCAGGCGCCTGACCCCGTGCTGGCGGCAGGCCAGCACCAGGCCCAGGCTGCCGAGCACGTTGACCTGGGCGTCGAACATCGGCTCGCGCATCGAGCGGGAGACGCTGACCTGGGCGGCCAGGTGGATCACCGCCTCCGGTCGCTCGCGCTCGATCACCCGGTCGAGCCAACGGCTCTCGACGTCCATCTGGTAGAGGTTGGCGGCCCCCGGAACCTGCTCGCGGCGGCCGCTGGAGAGGTCGTCGACCACCGCCACGTCGTGGCCGTCGGCGACCATCCGGTCCGCGACGTGGGAGCCGATGAAGCCCGCCCCGCCGGTGACCAGTACCTTCAAGCCTTGCCCTTGGTGCGGTCCAGCAGCGGCGTCGGCCGCCGCCGCCCGCCACTCCGGCCGGCCCGCTCGGCGCGCGACTGCTCCTCGCGGTTGGACAGGATCCTGGCCACCTTGGCGTAGGTCGGGCCGGTCACCTTCTGCCGGCTGTCCCAGACCTTGACCTTGAAGATCGCCTTGACCGCCGTGTAGGGCACCCCGATCTGGCGCCGCACCATCTTGTTGGTGTCGAGCAGGGAGTAGATGATCCCGTAGGGCCCGCCGAGCACGTCGCGGCTGGCGTAGGCCCGCATCACCTCGTGGTCGTTGAAGTGGATGACCACCTTGCCCATCGACTCCTCGGAGTCGACGCCGGCGTCCTCCTCGCCGCCGAAGACCACGTACTTGACGCTGGACAGCGGCACCGTGATCTCCCGGTTGTTGCCCCCGGGCTCGCTCGAGGTGACGTGGAGGATGGGGTTGTAGAAATCGATCAGCGGCGCGTCCGCCGGGAGCACCTCGCCGTCGAGGAAGGTGAGCAGGACCTCAGGCATCGGGGGTCACGCGCATGTCAGCGCGATTATGCCGCGAAGGTCGGGCCGGGCGCGTATCCCGACGTCAGGGTGGCAACAAAGCTGTAACGGCCTGAACAGGTCAGATGGGACAGCGGTTGGCCTTAGAGTAAGGCCCCACCTACAAGAAG
>DASZGP010000098.1:0-13203 GCA_035938695.1 Candidatus Dormiibacterota bacterium
CCGGCAGGGAGGGGTGTGTGGGAGGCAATTGCACCTGCAGCTCAAGGACGACGGTTGGGTCGCGCAGGTGGGAAAGACCGACCTGGACAACTTCATCCAGAGCCAGCAGTACTTCGCGCTGGCGGTGGTGCCCTCGTCGGAGGGGCTGAACGCGGCGTCGCAGGCCAAGGACATCGACCGGGCGGCGGACTCCATGACCGGAAGCACGGGAATCCCGGTGGTGGGGACGGACGGGATGCTGAACAGCCAGTACACGGACCCCTGGATCTGGCCGGTGGCGGCGTCGACGGCGACGTCGATGCGGATCATGGCCCACCACGCGATCGCGGCGGGGGCGCACGACCTGGCGATCGTGTACGACCAGAACTACCGTTTCGGGCCGGAGGGCGCTGGGGCCTTCGTGAAGCAGGCGCAGCGGGAAGGGCACAACGTGCCCACCGCCTGCCGGATCGCGCTGACGGCGGGGCAGCAGGGCTACGGGACCCAGGCCAAGAGCTTCAACGACAACTGCAAGAGCACCGACTTCGTAGCGCTCTTGCTGGAGCCGCAGACGGCCCAGACCTGGCTTCGGGAGAGCCCCTACCTGGGGACCCGGGCGGACGGCACCGGTAAGGGCTTTGGAGGCCCGCAGCCGCTGTTCGACAAGCAGTTCGGCGACAACTGCGGGGACACCTGCAAGAACATGGAGATCTGGACCAGCATGTACCCGCCGATCTACCCCTACGACCAGCAGGCAGCGGTGCGGACCTTCAAGCAGGACCTCTGCGCGGTCGACAACGACTGCAACGTCCATTCGCTGAGCGCCTTCACTGAGGGCGGCTACGCGGGCATGGAGCTGCTGGTGACGGCGCTGCAGAAGACCTCGCCCTACCTGACCCGGGAGCGGCTGAAGGCGACGCTTGACTCGCTGATCCTGGACGACGGGATCAACGGGGTGTTGACCTTCAAGCCCGGGGTGCACTACGCCAACCTGACGATGGTGGCCTTCAAGGACACCTACTCGGGAGGGTCGGCGTCGTTCCAGTACGAGGACGGGTCGCAGCAGACCGACCCCTGCCCCAGCTGCCAGGACCCGGCGCTCAACCAGTAGCCGGGAAGGTAGAGGCAATGATCAACTTCCTCCTCGGGGCGGTCGAGGACGTCCTGCTGTCGGTGCCCCTGATCGGGGCCTACGTGATCTTCGGGCTGGGCATCGTTGTGATCTTCAGGGCGTCGCGGGTGCTGAACCTGGCGCACGGGGCGATGGCCATGGCGCCGGCCTACGTCTACTTCCAGATGACGTCGAGGTGGCACCTGCCGGTGGCGCTGGGGCTGATCGTCGGTGTCGCCAGCGGAGCCCTGCTGGGCTACGTGGTGGAGCGGGGGTTCGTGAGACCACTCAGAAAGGTATCCCCGACGGCGCAGACGGTGGGTACGGTGGCGGCTTTCGGGCTGATCGTGGCGCTGGTGGCCAAGGAGTTCGGGACCTTCGCGGTGCAGCCGGTGCCGGTGTTCCCGGACACGCCGATCCCGATCGGGAGCGCGATCCTGCGGGTCAGCGCGATCGGGCTGTTCTTCGTCGGCCTGGCGGTGGCGGGGGCACTCTACGCGCTGTTCAAGTTCACCGACGTCGGGCTGGCGATGCGGGCCTCGGCGGACAACCGGCGGGCGGCGTCGCTGATGGGGGTCGACCCGCAGCGGATGACGACCATCGCCTGGCTGCTGGGTGGGGGCACCGCGGGCCTGGCCGGGATCCTGCTGGCGGCGACCACCAACCTTGAGCCCTACACGCTGTCGCTGCAGGCGTTGCCGGGATTCGTGGCGGTGATCATCGGCGGGCTCGAGGGGCTGCTGGGGGCGGTGGTCGGCGGCGCGATCGTCGGCGTGGTGATCGGTCTGGTCCCGATCCTGCCGTTCGTCGGCAACTCGGCGGGGGCGCCGCAGCTGATCCTGATGCTGCTGGCCTTCGTGGTCATGTTCCTGCGCGGGCAGCGGCTGTCGGCGTCGGACGTGAGGGCGGAGGGGATCGGGACGGAGGTCACGGCCGAGAAGGCCAAGCCGCCGTCGGCCAAGAACCGGCTGTGGCGGGCGGACGTGGTCGCCGTGGGGGCAGCCCTGGTGCTGGTCTTCCCGGCCATCCCGGGGCTGGGGTCCAACTTCATCGCCGACGCCAACCAGGCCATGGAGTACGCGGTGATCGGGATCTCGCTAGTGTTGCTGATCGGGTTGGTGGGCCAAATCTCGCTCGGCCAGGCGTCCTTCGTGGGGATCGGGGCGTTCGTCACCGGGCTGCTGATAGACCACTTCCACGTGCCCTTCCCGGCCAACCTGCCAATCGCGGCGGCGGTCGCGGGGGTGGTGGCGGCGCTGCTGGGTGGGGTGGCGCTGCGGGTCAGGGGTCTGTACCTGGCCGTGGCCACCCTGATCTTCGCCTGGATGTGCGACGCCTACCTGTTCCAGCAACCATGGCTGGTGGGGGTCGGGGGGTCCACGTCGTTCGCGGTGCCGACCGTCGGCTCCCAGCCCGGCTTCCCCTTCTTCGACTTCTCGAGCCGGCGGACGTTCTACTATGTGGCGCTGGCCGTGCTGGTGGCGATCGCGGTGTCGGTGGCGCTGATCCGCCGCAGCAAGACCGGGCGGGCGTTCTTCGCGATCCGGGGCTCGGAGGTGGCGGCGGCCTCGCTGGGGATCGACGTGACCCGCTACAAGCTCCTGGCCTTTGCCATGTCGGGGGTGATCGCGGGGATCGCGGGCAACCTCTTCGCGACCAACACCTCGGTCATCGGGAACGCCGAGTTCGCGGTGCCGGTGTCGCTGTTCTACCTCTCCATCGCGGTGGTGGGCGGGCTGACCAGCATTGGCGGGGCGGTGGCGGCGGGGGTGCTGTTTGCGGCCCTGCTGGAGGTCTTCTTCCAGGTTGACGCGCTGGCCGGGTACCTCGACGTGGTGTCGTCCGGCCTGCTAATCGTGGTCCTCCTGCTCTACCCGGGCGGGCTGGCGGCGATCCCCCGGGCGCTCAACCGGGTCTGGGTCCGGGTGGAGCCGGCGGTGGCGCCGCTCACCGGCGCGCTGGGGCGGGCACGGGTGTCGCTGCGCCAGGCGGTGTCGAGCGTCAGGCTGCGGAGGGGGAGGGCGGCAGACGGCGAGAGCGAAGCCCGCCCGCTGCAGCGCCTGATCATGCTGCGGCGTTTGCGCGGGGGGAGCAATGGCCACCAGGCCGCGGTCGAGGCGCTTGCCGCCGATCCTGGCGCCACGCCGCTGACGGCCCTGGTGGCGGAAGCCCAGAAGGGGTTGGTGGCGCTGCCGGTGCGGCGGGAGGACCGCGAGGTGCTGCTGGAGGCCGAGGGCGTGAGCATGCGCTTCGGCGGGCTGCTGGCGGTCAACAACGTCAGCATGTCGGTGCGCAATGGCGAGATCGTGGGCCTGATCGGCCCCAACGGGGCGGGCAAGACCACCACCTTCAACTGCATCAGCGGGCTTCTGGTGCCGACCGCCGGCGCGGTCAGCCTGTTCGGCAGGCGGGTCACCGACGTGGCGGTCCACGAGCGCGCCCGGATGGGACTGGGGCGGACCTTTCAGGTGATCCAGCTCTTCCCCCAGCTGACGGTCTTCGAGAACCTGATGGTGGCCACCCACGTCAACAACCCGACCGGCATCCTCGCCCACCTGGTGGTCACCAAGCGGGCGATCCTGGCTGAGCGGGAGGCGCGCCACAACGTGATGCACGTGGTCGATCTTCTGGGCCTGCACGACGTCGCCGACCGCACCGTCGGCGGGTTGCCATTCGGCATCCTGCGGATGGTGGAGCTGGCTCGCGCGATCGTCACCGGGGCCCGCCTGATCATGCTCGACGAGCCGGCCTCGGGCCTCGACAACACCGAGACCCAGCGCCTCGCCGACCTCCTCCGCACCCTCCGCGCGGGCCTCGGTCTGACCCTGCTGCTGATCGAGCACGACGTGCAGATGGTGACCTCGGTATCGGATTACATGTATGTCCTCGACCAGGGCACCCTGCTGGCCGAGGGGACCCCGCGCGACGTGCAGGCCAACCAGCAGGTGATCGCCGCTTACCTGGGCGAGCCGGTCGAGGAGGGGGTGGCGTGATGCACCTGCTGGACATCCAGGGCATCGACGTCTTCTACGGCCAGATCCAGGCGCTGCGAGGGGTCAGCCTGCAGCTGGCCGAGGGCGAGATGGTGGCGCTGCTGGGAGCCAACGGCGCCGGCAAGACGACCACACTGCGAACCATCTCCGGGCTGCTGGCTCCCAAGCGCGGTGAGATCCACTTCCGGGGCGAGAGGATCGACGGCCTGCCCGCCCAGGAGGTGGTACGCCACGGCATCACCCACCTGCCCGAGGGACGTGACCTCTTCCCCTCGCTGACGGTGCTGGAGAACCTGCGCATGGGCTACTGGCCCAAGCGCAAGGACAGGGCCGGGCTGCGGCCTGCGCTGGACCACGTTATGGACATGTTCCCGCGCCTGCGCGAGCGCTCCGGCCAGTCGGCTGGGACCCTGAGTGGCGGCGAGCAGCAGATGCTCGGGGTGGCCCGAGCGCTGATGTGCACCCCCACGCTGCTGGTGGTTGACGAGCTCTCGCTGGGCCTGGCCCCGATGGTGGTGGCGCAGCTCTTCGACGTGCTGCGAGCGGTCAACGAGGAGGGGACCGCGGTGCTCCTGGTGGAGCAGTTCGTGCACATGGCGCTGGAGAACACGCACCGGGCCTACGTGCTCTCCAAGGGGGAGGTGGTGACCTCCGGGCCCAGCGCCGACCTGATCGGCGACCCAACGTTGCTGGAGACCTACCTGGGCGGTGGCCAGCCCGAGCTGGCCGCTCACACACACGGATAGAAAGGATGGTGGGAGAGATGAGCAGGCGGTCGCGCCGCACGGCGCTGGTTGGTCTCGCGCTGGGGCTCGCGGTGGTCGGCGGCCCGGCGGCGCTGGCGGCCTCGCCGGCGCCCAAGCCACCCCCACCGCCCTCGGGTATCGGGAGCCGGGCGGTTTTCTGGATGGCGGTCTCGCCGGCCTTCAAGAGCACCGGCCTGGTCGCCGCTCTGACCGCCGGCGGCGCCAGCAGCGGCAGCGGCCAGGCGCTCTGGGTCTCCCACGATGGCGGCTACTCGTGGGCCCAGTCGCCCGCCACCGGCTGGTCCGGCGGCCGCTTCACCATCCTCGCCGACGCGGCCGGCAAGGAGACGATGCTGGCCGGCTCCGGCTCGCAGCTGGAGCGCAGCGATGACGGCGGGACGACCTGGACCAGGGCCGGCGACCCCGGCGGACCGACCGCCGCCCCCAGCTACGCCACCGACGGTACCGTGGCGGTGGCCGGGGCCAAGGACTACGTCTACCACGCCGGCCAGCCGGCCCAGCCGGTCACCGGCTCCGGCGGCGCCATGAAGGATCAGTACTTCATGTACTCCCCGAGCTTCCCCTCCGCCGGCATCTACCCGCCCGTCCTGCTCACCGGCGGCGACCCCGGCAACGGCCTGCCCCGGATCCAGCAGTGCAGCGCCGACCTCACCTGCACCGGCAACACCACGCTGGCCGGCGCGGTCACCTTCTCGCTGCCGGTGACCCTCTATCCGTCGTCAACCTACGTCACCGACGGGGTGGTCTTCGCCCAATCCGGCCGCGGCATCTACAAGTCGGCCGATGGCGGCAGGAGCTTCGCCCCGCTGACCATGGGCGAGGCGGGCGCCGAGGCCACCGCGACCAACATGCTGGCGGTGGCTTCCGGCTACAGCGAGGGCGGCTCCAACAAGAGCGCCTACGCCGCCGTGCTGCAGATCTACCAGGACGCGGCCCACCCCAAGGACGCCCACTCCTCGGGCGGCATCTACCGCACCACCGACGGCGGCGTCACCTGGAGCCGGATCGGTTCGCCCAGCCCCTTGGACAAGGGTGCGACCGCCGTAGCCCTGGCTCCTGACGGCCGCCTCTTCGCGGCCTACCTCGGCATGGGCTCCGGCCAGGGGCTCCTCTGCAGCTCCGACAAAGGCTCCTCCTGGCACGCCTCTTGCTCCAAGGTCGGCACCGCCGCCAAGACCGGCTCGTCGGGGTCGGCGTCGGGCAGGAATACCTCGGCCCAGACCTGCACCGGCTCGCCATGCCTCAACCCCAGCGCCTCGGCGGTGGCCGGCGCCGGCTCGACCAGCGGTGGTGCCAACGGCTCCGCCGGCGCCGGCGGTGCCGGATCGGCGGCGGGGACCGGGCTGACCCCGGCCCGGCTCGCCAGCGCCGCCGGCAGCCCGCTCGGCATCGTGGGCGGCGGCGTGTTGCTCCTGGTGCTGCTCGGCGGGGGCTTCGGACTCTGGCGCTGGCAGCCGTGGAAACGCGCCGCGGGCCGGGGTGAGCCCAGGCCCGACCCCAGCACCTAGGTCCTGGATGCGCCGGGCGCCAACCCAGCCCTATCGTCGAGAGCGTGGACGGGGTCTGAACGGGTGACCCTGACCCGGCTGTTACCCGCCGGCGTGTTCCTGCTGGTATTGCATCCGCTCGCTGGCTGCGCTCTCCCGGCCGGCGCCCAGGCCAAGCCCAGCCCGACCGCTCCGGTGACTGCGCTGAAGGGCTACCCCCTGGCCGACCTCCGCATCCTCGACCCTCAGGGAGGCGACCACCTTGACCTGGTCGTCGAGCTGCCCAACACCAATGCCGCGATGAGCGACGGCCTGATGAACGTCAGGCACCTCTCCGACGGCTACGGGATGCTCTTCGACCTCGGCCACTCCTCCCGCACCGCCTTCTGGATGAAGGACACCCTCATCCCCCTGGACATCGCCTTCTGGGACGACCTCGGCCAGATCGTCGACATCCAGCAGATGAAACCCTGCGCTGCCGATCCCTGCACCCAGTACCGTCCGAGCGCCTTCTACACCTCGGCCCTCGAGGTCAACCTGGGCCTCTTCGAACGCCACGGCGTCAGGGTCGGCGATCAGGTCAAGCTCACCCAACGCTGACATGCGTCTCGGACTTCTGTATGAGCCCTGCCCCAATGCTTTCTACCGCGCCTTCGAGCCCATGAAGGCGATGGAGCGGCGAGGTCATCAGGTGGTCTGGCCGAACGCCGAGGGCCGCGTCGATCTGCGGCGCCTGGTGGAGTGTGACGTGGTCCACATCTACCGGGCCAAGGGCGAGGACCTGCGCGACCTTCTTGGCAGGCTGGCCCGCGGCGGGATGCCGGTGACCTACGACATAGATGACGACATCGCGGGTGTTCCCCGGGAGAGTCCCAGCTACAACAGCCTCGGCAAGCTTCCGGGCAACCTGGCGTGGAAGCGGAACTTCGAGCTGAGCGTTCAGTTGGCTCGCCTCGCGCGCTCGCTCACGACCACCAACGAGGTGCTGGCGGAAAAGTACCGCAAGGCCGGTGTCGAACAGGTCGCCGTGATTGGCAACTTCCTGGCCAATGATGCGCTGAGACCTCGTCGCTCCCATGACGGCATCGTGGTCGGCTGGATCTCGGCGATGGAACACCAAGCCGACCTGGCTCATATCAACATCGCCAATGCGCTGCAGCGCTTGGTATCCAAGCACAAGAGTGTCCGCGTCGAATGCATCGGTGTTGACCTCAAGCTGCCCGAACGCTACCGGCACGACCGCGTGGTGCCGTTCAACGACCTGCCTGGCCGAATCGACGGGTTCGACATCGGCATCGCGCCATTGGCGGACATCCCGTTCAACCATGCCCGCTCGGACATAAAGCTGAAGGAATACGCTGCCTGCGGCGTACCCTGGCTGGCCTCTCCCGTTGGGCCCTATCTCGGCCTGGGCGAGGCGCAGGGCGGCTGTCTGGTGTCGAATGACGACTGGTTCGAGGCGCTCGATCGCCTGGTCACGCACCGGCTCAAGAGATGGCAGTTGGGCCGCAACGCCAGGGCTTGGGCCAAGCGGCAGACGATCGATGTCGGCGCCGACCAATGGGAGCGGGTCTTCAGTGAAGCTTGTCTCGGTGCTCAGCGAAGCCAGGTCGAGGCGAGAACCTGATGCGTCTCGGGGTGATCTACGAGCCCTGTCCAAACGCCTTCTACCGTGCCTATGAGCCGATGAAAGCAATGGAACGCCGGGGGCACGAAATCGTCTGGCAGTCCAGCGATGGCAAAGTCGATGCCCGTCGTCTCGCGACTTGCGATGTGGTTCACGTTTACAGGCGTGCGTCTGACGACGCACGCGGGGTCATGGCCGACCTCGTGCGCAGTGGGACTCCGCTGGTGTACGACAATGACGACGACTTCACCGCCGTTCCCAAGGAGAGCCCAGACTACAAGCGTGTTGGCGGCCTGGCCGGCGAGCGAATCTTCGTGATGACCGTGAAGGCCGCTCGGATGGCGCGCTGCTTCACCACCACCAACGATGTCCTGGCGGAGAAATACCGTAATGCTGGTGTCCAGCGTACGGAGGTCATCGGCAACTTCCTCGCGCCGGATGCGCTTCAGCCGTCCTCACGCCACGAGGGAATGGTGATCGGCTGGGTCGCCGGGATCGACCATCAGGCTGATGCGGCGCGGATAGACATTGCTGGAGCCCTTCGTCGGGTGATCGCGAAGCATCGCGATGTTCGGGTCGAGTGCATCGGCGTCAACCTCAAGCTCACCGAGCGTTACCGACACGAAGCTTTCGTGCCCTTTCATGAGCTTCCGTCTCGGATCGCCGGCTACGACATGGGGATTGCTCCTCTCGCCGATCTTCCCGGCAATCGCGCGCGCTCCGATATCAAGCTCAAAGAATACGCCGCGGCCGGAGTGCCGTGGCTTGCATCGCCGACCGGCCCGTATGTCGGGTTGGGAGAGGGAGAGGGTGGCCGGCTGGTCACGGATGATGGCTGGTTCGAGGCGTTGGACGATTTGGTGAGCCATCGACTCACGCGTTGGTGGCTCGGACGCAAGGCGCAGGCTTGGGCTCGACGCAATACGATCGACGCCGTCGCTGACAGGTGGGAAGCGTTGTTTCTTGAAGTGGCCGGCAGCCGAGCTGTCCCGGCGAGCCGCCCAGGGGGCTAGATCAGACGAGACCTCGATCCAGACGCCGGTGCCGCCGGGCAGTTGGCGCCTGATTGGTCCTGCACGATGGTCCCGCCCGCCGCCGTGAGAGTGCGGTCGTAGCAGAGCCCCGAGGAGTCCGAGGCCGTGTAGGTCTCGCGCTCTGCGCCGTTCGCGGCGAGGCCGACCGCGGCGGTGGTCATCTGTTCGTCGAAGCGGCTCCAGGACGGCGTCGGGCCGGAGCGGGTGGCGCTGCCGGCGTCCTCGAACTGGAAGCTGCCCGGGGAGGAGTTGGTGAGCGAGAACCGGCTCTCGAAGCTGCCGGCGCCGTCGCCGCCGGAGGTCGAGCTGCGCCAGTCCCAGGCGCTCTGGACGGCGAGCCCGGGCTCGCTGGTGGTGGCGCTGATGTCCTCCGTCACGGTGCTGAGGAATGAACCCGATGCGGTCTTGACGACGCCCTCCCAGCGCAGCGCGTGGTGCGCCGAGAAGCTGTAGACGGCGTTGCCGCTGGGGTCGTAGCCTGAGGTCTCCGTCGGGGTCGGGGGCGCCGACGCGCTGATCAGCTTCCCGGAGGTCTGCTTGGACCGGGCGTCGGTCCAGGCCAGGAGGTTGGCGCCGACCAGCCAGTAGTCGCCGCTGGCGTAGGTGGCGTCGAAGACACCGAGCGAGACCACGTGGGGGGCGCCGTCGACCAGCTTTCCGACGAAGGGGCTGAGGTCGACCACGGACGGCCGCAGGTCCCAGGCGCGGGGGGAGGGGATGGGCTCCCAGAGACCGGGGCCGTTGGCGCCGGTGAAGACCACCGGGTAGACCGGGGCCGCGCCGGCGAGGGCGCCGTCGAGGTAGATCGCGACCTCCCGGTAGGGGGTGCCGGCGCACATGTTGGGGTCGCCCCACCAGAACTCCTCGCAGGGGCCGTGGCCCTGGGCGAAGAGCTCGGCGGTGAGGCGGCGCAGGTTGCGGGGGAAGGTCACCGGTGTGGCGCCCTGCTGGCCCGCTCGGCCGAGGCTGAAGTAGCCGTCGGCGCCGGAGTCCTGGAAGTTGGTGACGGGCAGCACGCGGTCGGGGTGGGCGCCCTCGGCGACACCGGTGGCGGTGCGGTAGAAGTCGAGGCCGACGGTGACGTGGTAGATGCCGGTGTACTGCCCGGCGATCCAGACGTTGTTGAGGAAGACGGTAACCGGCTGCGTCTGCTGGAGCAGGGAGGCGTACTCGGTGACGTCCTTCCGCACCGTCCAGTGGACCACCGAGCCGGGCGCGCAGCAGGGTTCGGAGGTCGAGCTGCTGAGCACCGGGACGTGCCCGACGTAGACGTCGACCAGGCGGTCGAACTGGGTGCCCGACACGCTGGCGGTGAGCGTCAGGACGATCTTCGACCACGGCGCCGGGCAGGACTTGGGAGGCGTGTGGGTGCCGGTTCCGGGCGCGTAGTAAGAATTCTGGAAGTCGTGTGTCACAACCGTCTCGGTGCACGAGGGCGTGCCCGGGACGGATACCGGCGGGTTGGCCGTCTGCTGCGGGAAGTCGGTCGCCGGCGCGCCCACCGCCGCGGCGTTTCCGGGCAGCAGCAGCACGGCGCAGGCCAGCGCAAGCGCGAAGGTACGGCGCATCAGGAGCCTCCCACTGAAGTCGAGCCACCGCAACTCTATCCAGCCCGGGGCATGGCGTCAAAGCCGGGCCCTGGGCCTCATGGCGAGGAACCGTGTTCTACGCTTGCTCGATGGATGGCTCGGCGGCGGACGTCGACAGGTACATCGCGATGGCGCCGGTGGAGGCGCGGGCCGCGCTGGAGGCGCTGCGGCGGACGATCAGGGCGGCCGCGCCCGGAGCCACCGAGGCCATCAGCTACCAGATTCCGACCTTCAATTACCGGGGCCGGCCGCTGGTCGCGTATGCGGCCTGGAAGGCCCACTGCAGCCTCTACCCGATGAGCTATGCGGTCATCGATGCCCACCGGAGCGAGCTGGACGGTTTCCCGATCGAGAAGGGCACGATCCGGTTCACCCCGGGCCGGCCGCTGCCGGCGGCAGTGGTCGAGAAGATCGTCAAGGCGCGCATCGCGGAGCACTAAGCCGCGGGCTGGTCTAAACTGGCGGGGTCGGGTGGTCCACGGTGTCCGCTCGATCTTCGGGGTGTTTGAAGGAGGCTCGGCAGCGGTGAATGACGTAAAACGTCGCGTCCTTTTGCTCCTGGGGGTGGCGCTGGCCGTATCCGGCCTGGGCGCGGCCGGGGTCACGGCGCAGGCCCAGCCGGGCACCGGCGACCCGGTGACCGCCTTCACCAAGACCGCGGACGTCCGCCTCACGATGCGCGACGGGGTCAGCCTCGACAGCGACGAGTACGTACCGACCACCGGCTGCCCGTGCCCGGTGATCGTGGTCCAGACCCCGTACCGCAAGAGCGGGACCGCGGTCGGCGAGTACAACCCCTACTTCCCCTCCCACGGCTACGCGGAGATCGTGGTCGACGTCCGCGGCACTGGCTCCAGCGAGGGCTACTGGACCTCCTTCGGCCCGCCCGAGCAGGCCGACACGGTGGAGATCGTGAAGTGGGCGACGAAGCGGCCCTTCTCCAACGGCGTGATCGGGTTGGCGGGCGTCAGCTACAGCGCCATCAACCAGTTCCTGACCGCGGAGCAGCCGGGCAACGAGGCGGTCAAGGCGATCTTCCCGATCGTCCCGATGGGCGACGCCTACCGCGACGTGGTCTTCGCCGGCGGCAACACCGACACCGGCTTCATCCCGCTCTGGCTGGGACTGGTCAACTCGCTCAACGCCCTGCCGGCGGACGACGCCACCACGCAGCCGCAGATCGCGCTCAACGTCGAGTCCCAGCACCTCATGGACATCGCCCAGTTCGCGGCACCGGCGGTCGGGGACAGCACGCTCGGGGCCTACGAGAGCCTCCTGCCATCGGCGCTCCAGAGCTACCCCGACCAGGCCTACGACGGCCCCTACTACCGCACCGTCGACCCCCTCAGCCACATCGATCGGGTGCACGTGCCGACCTTCATCGTGGGCGGCGAGTACGACCTCTTCCAGCGCAGCGAGCCGCTGCTCTACCGGGGCCTGGACGTGCCCACCACGCGCAAGAAGCTGCTCTTCGGGCCGTGGTACCACGGCAGCCCCACCGCCAACCTGACCGCCGACGACGGCTCCGCTCCCGTGAGCGACGTCAACGGCAACCTGATCCCCTCGACCAACAACCTGGCCCTGGCCTGGTTCGACCACTGGCTCAAGGGTGTGAAGAACGGTGTCGAGGCCTTCCCCACGGTCGAGACCTGGCAGATCGGCGCCAACCAGTGGCAGCCCGCGACTGGCTTCCCGGCGCGCCCCACCAAGTACCAGCCGTGGTACCTGGGGGCGACGCCGTCCGGCTCCAGCCCCAAGAGCCTCTACGATGGGTCGCTGGGTCTCGGTGCCGGCGCTCCGGGATCGACGCAGCTACCCTGGCAGCCGCTCACCGGAGCCTGCTCCAGGTCGGCGGCGCAGTGGACGGCGGGCATCGTGGTGGCCGGCAGCTGTCCCGATGACGACACCAGCGCCCAGGTCACCGGCCTGACCTTCACCAGCGCCGCCTTCACCCAGCCCTACACCGTCGCCGGCCCGATCATGGCCGACCTCTGGATCAGCTCCGACCGGAGCGACACCACCATCGTGACCACCGTCGACGACGTGGCGCCCGACGGCACCGTGTTCAGGGTCACCGCCGGATCGCTGGTGGCCTCCCTGCGCCAGGTCGTCAGCACCCCGTGCGGCGCCAAGGTCATGGACTGCTCGGTCTATGCCGGCGGGGTGCCGGTGGTGCCCTGGCATCCCTACACCCTGGCCTCGCAGGCGCCCCTGACGGCCGACCCCACCGAGATCCAAGTGGAGGTCTTCCCGACCTCCCTGGTGCTGGAGCCGGGCCACCGGCTGCGCCTCGGCCTGACCACCGGCGACCTGCCTCACCAGGGTCCCAACCTCTCGACGCTGGCCAACTCCATCGGCGGCGTCACCACGGTGTACTTCGACCCCGCCCACCCATCGCGGATCTACCTCGGCGCCCCGGGCGCCGCGGCCACCGCCAAGGAGGCGGCGCCGAAGCCAGTCAAGGTCGCGCCGGCGACGGCGGTGGCGGCCGAGCACGCGGCCGCGCCAGCCCAGACCCGGCCCGCGGCGCCGAGCGCCTCGACACTGTCCCCGCGCCGGGCGGCGGGCTTTGGCCCGGCGCCGGTCGCCACCGGGGTGGGGCTCCTGGTGGTTCTT
>DASZGP010000099.1:0-27902 GCA_035938695.1 Candidatus Dormiibacterota bacterium
GGCGTTGCCGAAGTAGAGCTTGATGCCCTGGGTGTTGGGAGCCATGCCGCTCGACGCCTGGGTGTCGAGGTCCCACTCGCCGAGGCCGCCGCGGTCGGTGACCGGCTCGGTGCCGTAGTGGGCGGCGCTGAAGGCGGTGCCGGGGAGCTTGAACTCCTTCTCCTCGATGCGCAGGTCGCGCTCGGTGCCGTCGGTCACGCCCCAGCCGAAGATGGCCATGGTCTGGCCCTCACCCTTGTTGCTCGGAGGCTGCTGGTAGACGTCCCAGAGCACCTGCGGGGTGCTCAGGCCGAGGTTGCTGGTGGGGCTGACCAGCGCCGGTCGGGGGCCCGCCGGCGCCAGGTTGGGCCGGGCCACGACCCCCGCGACGGCGGCGTTCTGGGGGTGGCTGGCGGGGGAGTACCGGTTGAGGTGCGGCGCCTGCAGGGTGTCGAGGCCCGAGAAGCCGAAGATGCCGAGCGCGGCGGGGGCGCTGGGGGGCCGGTCGTTGGCCCGGATCACGGTCCCGGCGAGCCGGTACTGGTTGAAGCTGACGTCGAGCAGGCGCCCCACCGCCGAGGCGGGGCCGGCGGCCAGGACGTAGTCGGTGGTGTTGGGGATGGTGACCACCCGCAGCCCGCCGGAGGCCAGCCAGGCCACGACCTTGGCCAGGGCCTGGGGCGAGACGCCGAAGCGGGCCTGGTACTCGGGGGCGCTGAGCCAGTGGCGGTAGGCCGCGGTACCGGGGGTGTACTCGTCCTTGATGTAGCGGTCCTCGGCGGCCTGGTCGGGATGGGTGAGCATCACGCCGATCCCGATGTCGGTGCCGGGGTCGGTGGCGCCCAGCGTGACGGCGGTGGCCAGCGGGAGCACCTCGCGGACGTAGAGCGCCCTGGTGCCGCCGGCGGCGACCGCGCCCACCGGGGCCGAGATGCCGGCGCCCAGCATCACGAGCGACGCGACGCCGGCGGCGCAGAGGCGGCGTCCGCCGCGTCCGAGGCCGCGGAGCCCGCGCGGCGATGCCTGAAGGGGTTCCCTAGCAGCCAAGTTCCAATCACCTCCGCTCGGGCGCGCCCGCCCGAGATTCATCAAAACCAAATCGGGGAGGCACCACCCTGAACGGGCCCCCTGCCTTCCCTGGTCCCTGTGGTTGGAGTCCATTCTGCCTGCTTTTCAACTGGGGCGCCACGTCGGGGCCCAGATTGTTTCGTGGCGGAGTCGGTTGGTCCGCACCAAGCGGCCCCGCCCGGAACCCGGGGGGCGAAGCTCAGTGGCGCTCGAGACGCCGCAGCGGCAGGCGCGGCCCCCGGCGCGGCGCCGCCACCCCGGCGGCCGCCAGCAGCCTGACGACCCGGCCGCGGTGTCCCCGGTAGGGCTCCAGCAGCTCCAGCATCCGGCGGTCGTCGCCGCGGGGCTCCCCAGCCAGGGCCCAGCTGACCGCCGAGGGCAGGTGGTAGTCGCCGACCGGCACCGCGTCGGGGTCGCCGAGGGCGACCATCGCCACCTCGGCCGCGGTCCAGGCGCCGATCCCGGGGATGGCCACCAGCGCGGCCTGGGCCTCGGCCGGGGGCCGGCCGGCCAGGGCCTCCAGGCGCCGCGCCAGGCGGGCCACCCGGATCACGGTCTCGGCCCGCCGCTGCTCCAGGCCGAAGGGGTGGTATTCCCAGTAGGGCTTGGCGGCCAGGGCCGCGGCCGCCGGTGGCAGGCGCAGGCCAAGCGGCCCGGGCGCCGGCTCGCCCCACGCCAGCAGCATCCGCCGCAGCCCGGCGCGGGCCTCCAGGCCGATCACCTTCTGCTCGAAAACCGTCGGCACCAGGGTCTCCAGCACCGCCCCGGTGCGGCCGATCAGGAGCCCCGGGTGCTGGCGGTGGAGGCGGGCCAGGAGGGGGTGGGCGGGCCGGAAGCCGGTGAGGTCGTCGGCTTCGCCGAGCAGCGCCCGGGCGTCTTCCAGCAGCGCCTCCGCCCCCGGGCCCCAGGCCTCGACCACGACCTCCGACCCGACCACGGTGTAGCGGCCGGCGGCGGCGCCGTCGCGGGTGTGGGTGGCGCGCCAGACCTCGCCGGGATGGAAGGCCACCGTGGGGTCGGCGCGGCCGGCGCGGCGCAGCCCGCCGAGAGTCAGGTGGAGGTCGAGGGGGCGGCTCAGCGGCAGCCGCCGGGTCGGGCTCACCGGGGTGAGCCGGTCAGGAAGCCTGGAGCTCCTCGCTCGCCAGGGGGAGCCACTTCTCGGCCCAGCCGGCGATGTCGCGGATCACCGGCTCCAGCTCCTGGCCCTGCGGGGTCAGACGGTAGTCGACGTGCACCGGAGGGCCGGGGTCGACCCGCCTCTCCACGATGCCCTCGGCCTCCAGCTCCCGGAGCCGCTCGCTGAGCAGGCGGTCCGACAGCGAGGGCACCGAGGCCAGGATGGCGTTGAAGCGGTGCGGGCCGGGCAGCAGGACGCGCAGGATGGCGCCGGTCCAGCGCCGCCCGATCAGCTCCACGGCACGGTGGTAGCGGGGACAGAACTGGCCCATCGGACGGGGCTCGGCGCCCATGGGATCCGCTTCTCCCATGGGGCCGAGCGTAGCACCGCGCATGACCGGTGGGAATGCCGTGGGGCGCCTCGGTCAGACCGCCGCCGCGACCTTGCGCAGGGCGACCACGTCGAGGTTCAGCTTGATCTTCTCGTCGACCAGCCAGCCGCCGGCCTCCAGCGCCATGTTCCAGGTCAGCCCCCAGTCCTTGCGGTTGATCTCGCCCTGCAGGCTGATCGCGGTCCGCTGGTTGCCCCAGGGGTCGTTGATCGGCGCGCTGGCCTCGGCCCGCAGCTCGACGGGACGGGTGACGTCCTTGATCGTGAGGTCGCCGCGGACGATGTACCGGCCCTGGCCGGCGGGGGTCACCGAGGCGCTGACGAAGCGCATCTCGGGGAAGGCCTCGACGTCGAAGAAGTCGGCGCTGCGGAGGTGCTTGTCACGATCCTCGGCGCCGGAGTTGATGCTGGCGGTCTTGATCACCACGTCGGCCTTGGCGGTGGTGGGGTCGTCGTTCTCGACCTCGATCTGGCCGCCGAACTCGCTGAAGTGGCCGCGGACGGTGGCCACCACCATGTGCTTGGTGGAGAACTCGAGGCTCGAGTGGGTGGGGTCGAACTGGTATGTCTCAGACATCAGCCCTGCTCCTTCCCGGGATCCGGGGAATCGCTTTCTGGTTCCGGCGGGAGGGCCCGTCCGGCTTTGTTATCCGCAGCTTACGACAGGGCGCCAGGCAATGTCAAGTGTTCAGGCTACGATTAGTGGCCGAAAGCGGGAAGCAGGAGCCTCCCGGCCAGCAGGATGCCGGCCACCAGCAGCATCGGCCGGACCACGGCGGCGCCCCGGCTGAGGGTCAGGGTGGCGCCGGTGCGGGCGCCCAGGACCACGCCGGCCGCCATCGCCAGCCCGAAGAGCACGTTGACCCGGCCCAGCAGCGCGAAGACCGCCAGGGCCCCGGCGTTGCTGGCCAGGTTCAGGGCCCGGCCGTTGCCGGCGCCGTCCAGCATGGTGAAGCCCAGCGGGCCGGTCAGCACGGCGAAGAGGAAGAGGCCGGTGCCGGGGCCGAGCAGGCCGTCGTAGAAGCCGACCAGGACGCAGCCCGCCGCGCCGGCGGCGAACGCCAGGCGCCCGTGCGGGCGGCGCGGCCCGTCGGCGGGCGGAGGCCGGAGCGCCGCCCAGACCGCCGCGGCCAGCACGGCGGCGACGATCAGCAGGCGCAGGGCGGCGGCGTCGATCCGCGAGGCGGCCAGGGCCCCGACCGCCCCGGCCAGGAGCACCGCCGGCGCGACCCGGAGCTGGAAGCGCGGGTCCACCCGCGCCGCCCGGGCGAAGACCGCCGTCGCGGTGGAGGACGCCGCGGTGCCGGCCAGCTTGTTGGTGCCGAGCGACAGCGGCACCGGGACCCCGGCCAGGAGCAGCGCCGGCAGGGTGATGACCCCGCCGCCGCCGACCACGCTGTCGACCAGCCCGCCGCAGAAGCCGGCGCCGGCCAGGAAGAGGAGGGTGAGGGGGCCCACTCAGCCGTGCCGGAGCGGCATCAGGTGGGTCCGGCGCCGGACCTGGGCGGCCCGGCGCCGGCAGGCCAGCCAGAAGACGACGCCCAGCGCCGCCACGTAGACCGCCCACTGGCCGAGGTCGGCGGCGGTCGAGGCGGCGATCAGGTCGGTGCCCCAGATGCCCGGCCCCTGCCGCACCGGGAAGTCGCCCAGCGCCTGGCTCCGGCCCTGCAGCAGCTCGCCCGGCAGTGGGTCGACCAGCGGTGGCGGCAGCGCCCAGCGCAGCGACAGCTCGGCCCGGACCAGGACGCCATCGTCGACCAGCCCGTCGGCCAGGGCCACGCGGTCGTAGGCGGCGTCGCCGCCGAAACCCTGCAGCAGCAGCGCCGGGACCAGCGCCAGGTAGGGCGGGACCAGGGTGCCGGCGGCCAGCAGGATCACCAGGAAGGGCAGCCGGTTGGCGGCCAGCGCCGCCAGGTGCAGGGTCTCGGCGTCGAAGCGGCCGAGGTCGAAGGTGACCATCGCGACCGCCGCCGCCAGGACCACCGCCACCAGCAGCAGCCAGCCCGCCGCCAGCGCCAGCCGGGCGGTGGCGAAGCCGGCCGCGCCGATCCGCTCGAGGGCGTCGAAGCCGTCCTCGAGGTCCGGCCGCAGCGCCAGCCAGGCGCCGACCAGCACCGCCGCCCACAGGCCAACCCCGGCGGCGTCGTTGACCTGGCTCAGGACCAGCGCCCGCCGGTACTCGGGGTCGGGGCTGGAGGCGGCGGCGAGCCGGGCGGCGAAGAGCAGGGCCAGCGACGCCGCCAGCCCCACCGGCGGCAGCCACGACGCGCTGAACCGGCGCCAGACGCGCGCGAGCTCAGCGGTCACGAAGGGGCACCGGCACCGGCCTACGTTACCGTAGCCTGACGGCTAGGCCGTGGTCCGGTTCTCCGTGGACGGGGGGGCGGCGATCACCGGGGCGAAGCCCTCGGGGTCGAGGTGACCCAGGGGGCCGTGCCCGGCGCCCAGCCCGGGGGCCCGCATCAGCGCCTCCTGGAGGTAGGCGCGGGCGCTGGCGATGGCGTCCGGGGTCGGGACCCCGCGGGCCAGGAAGGCGGCGATCGCCGCGCTGAGGGTGCAGCCGGTGCCGTGGGTCGAGCTGCCCGGGAGGCGCGGGTACTCCAGCTCGAAGACCGCGCCCCGGGCCGCGTCCAGGACCAGGTCGACCACCACCGGGCCCTCGGCGTGGCCGCCCTTGAGGACCACCCAGCGGGGCCCCAGCTCGGCCAGGGCGCCGGCGGCGGCGCGGGCCTCGGCGGGGTCCCTGACCTCCATGCCGGTGAGGGCCCGGGCCTCGGGCAGGTTGGGCGTCACCACCTCGGCCAGGGGCAGCAGGTCGTACTTGACGGCCTCCACGGCGTCCGCCGGCAGCAGCGCGTGGCCGGACTTGGCGATCATCACCGGGTCCACCACCAGGTGCCGGGCGCGCAGGCGCAGGAGCCGGTCGGCGACCAGCTCGACGATCTGCGCCGAGGCCAGCATCCCGGTCTTCCAGGCGGCCGGGCGGAGGTCCTCCTCGACGGCGTCGAGCTGGTCGCCGACCATCTCCAGGGAGGCTGACTCGACGCGCCGGACGCCGACCGTGTTCTGGGCCGTCAGGGCGACGACCACGCTGGCGCCGTAGACCCCGCAGGCGGCGAAGGTCTTGAGGTCGGCCTGGATTCCGGCGCCACCGCCGGAATCGCTGCCGGCGACGGTGCAGGCGACCGGCAGCCCGGCGGGGCCGAGCGCCTGGCTCACGCCGCGGGGTCCATGGAGGCGGCCGCGCCCGCCTGCCCGGCGCCGGGCCGGGTCAGGACCAGCGCCAGGGCCACCGTGGCGGCGACCCCGACGAAGCCGCTGACGTCGGCCACCCCGTCCTTGAACAGCGCGCTGCTGCCGAGCCCGGTGAAGGGCCCGCCGGTGCCCCGCTGGTTGTAGAAGGCGAGGGTCGCCAGGGTCCCCAGCGCGAAGGCCGCCAGCGCCGGCCAGCGGACGCCTTCGACCCAGCCCCAGGTGGTGGCCTGGCGGCGGCGCCAGAAGTCCAGCAGCACGATCACGCACCAGGCCGGGAACCAGACGTAGGTGACGGTCAGGAAGTTCAGGTAGTCGACGACGAAGTTGCCGCCGGTCTGCTCGAAGCGGACCAGGATCCAGGCCGCGAAGGCCCCGCCCAGCAGCCCCACCACCAGCGCCGCCAGCCAGCGCCGCATCGGCAGCCCGATGGCCAGCCCGCTCAGCGCCGCGGTGTAGACGTTGAGGTAGTTGCTGCTCATCTCCGCCACCACGATGAAGGCGACGAAGACCCAGGCCAGCCAGACCGGCAGCCCGCCGACGATCAGGTGGGCCAGGTCGGCCCTGGGGTCGATGCTCTGCACCAGCACCCCGAGGATGCCGCAGCCGGCCAGGGTGGCGATGCTGCCCAGCCCGCTGTAGAGCCCGACCGGCAGGGCGGCGGTGCGCCTCGGCAGGTAGCGCGAGTAGTCGGCCGCGTACGTCACCCAGGACACGATCAGGGCGAAGGTCGCGGTGAACCCCAGCAGCATCGCCGCGAGGTGGGGCCAGCCGTGCAGCTGGCTCCGCAGGCCGGGGTGGAAGCGCGGCAGCAGGACCGCGAACACCACCACGCAGAGCGCCATGAAGGCCGGCGCCTGGACGGTCTGGACGATGGTGATGGTGCGGTGCCCGAAGACCGCCACCGCGATGCAGCCGGCGACCATCGCCACCAGCATCAGCGCGATCACCGGAGCCGGCGCGCCCCCCCCGAAGACCGGCAGCGCCTGGGCGGTGTAGACCGCGATGGCGCAGTCGTAGCTGAACCAGCCGATGGCGATCAGCAGCGTCAGCAGCCCGCCGACGTAGGCTCCCCGGCGCCCGAAGGCCAGCCTGGAGTAGACGATCTGGGGCAGCCCCGAGCGCACCCCGGTCACGCTCATCGGCCCCAGCAGCAGCGCGCCCGCCAGCGCGCCCGCCAGCAGCACCAGGATCGCGTCCCCCACCCCGAGCCCCACCGTCTGCACCAGCAGGGCGCCGGCCAGGATCGAGAAGAAATCGGCCAGCGCCGCGGCCCAGATCCAGAACAGCTCCCGGGGGTGCCCGTGGCGCTTCTCGTCCGGCACCGGCTCCAGCCCGCGCCGCTCGACGCGCAGGAAATCGTCATCGCCGAAGAGGCCGGCCGGCGACGTTTCAGCGTTGGCCTGGGTCATTCCGAATCCCTCCGCCAGAATTGCCTGGTCCAGGTTCAAAGGGTCGCCGCCTTGCGCGGCCTCTCAGCTCCCTGACGGGGGCTCCCCTTCGGATCGAGGCGATGCTAGCAGGACTCGTCAGCTCCCACCGGCGGCTGACCGAGCCCGTAGACCTCCGCGGTGCGGCGGGTGAGGTGGCGCAGGAAGGGGGCGGTGTCGATCGGGGCGCCGGCGGGGAGGCCGGCGGCGCGCTCCAGCAGCTCGGGGGTGCGGACGGTGGAGGCCAGGGCGTGGAAGTTCCGGCGGAGCCAGGCCAGGATCTCGCCGAATTCGCCGCGGCGGAAGGCGCCGGCCACCGCGTCGGGGCCGCCGAGGGCGGCGGTCAGGCGCTCGAAAAGGGCGGCGGCGTAGACCGAGCCCATGGCGTAGGTCGGGAAGTAGCCGATGTAGCCCTGGCCCCAGTGGCTGTCCTGCATCACCCCGTCGCGGCGGTCGGGCGGGACGATGCCGAGGTGGCGGCGCATGGCGGCGGCGAAGGCCTCGGGCATGTCGCGGACGCCGATCTCGCGGCGCATCAGGGCCAGCTCGACGTCGAAGCGGACCACGATGTGCAGCGGGTAGGTGACCTCGTCGGCCTCGACCCGGATCAGCGAGGGCTGAACCCGGTTGGCGGCGCGGAAGATCGCCGTCGCGGAGATGCCCGCGAGCGCCGGCAGGTGCCGGCGGAGGTGGGGCAGCTCGCCTTCCAGGAAGGCCAGCGAGCGGCAGACGTGGTTCTCCCACAGGCGTGACTGCGACTCGTGGGCCGCCAGCGAGGGGGCCACGCCGGCATAGCTGTCGGCGAGGTCGGCGGGGAGGCCCTGCTCGTAGAGGGCGTGGCCGGTCTCGTGGGCGGTGCCGAGGAGGCCGCGGGTGAAGTCGTCCTCGAAGAAGCGGGTGGTGATGCGGACGTCGCCGGGGCCCAGGCTGGTCTCGAAGGGGTGGGCCGAGACGTCGACGCGGCCGTGGTGGAGGTCGTAGCCGAGGCGGGCGGAAAGCTCGGTGGCGTAGCGCAGCTGGGCCTCCCTGGGGTATGGGCCGGGGGGGATGTGGCCGGGGTCGACGCCGGAGCCCAGGACGCGGTCGAGCAGCGGTCGCAGCGATGCCGCCAGCTCCCGCAGCATCGGCTCGACGGTGGCCACGGTGGCCCCCTCCTCGAAGTGGTCGAGCATCGCGTCGTAGGGCTCGTCGGGGTAACCCAGGGCCTCGGCCTCCTCCCGGCGCAGCTCGACGATCCGCTCCAGGTGGGGGGCGAAGGCCTCCCAGTCGTCGCCGGGGCGGGCCGCCTCCCAGGCGGAGTATCCCAGCGAGGTGGCCAGCGCCAGCTCGTCGACCAGCCGGGCCGGGACCCGGGTGGCCTGGTCGCGGTGGTGCCTGAAGCGCTCGACGCCGGCGCGGTCGGCGGGGGAGAGACCCTCGGCCGCCGAGAGGACCTCGATCAGCTCGCCCAGCTCGGGGTCGATCAGGTGGGCGTGGTGCAGGGCGGTCAGGCGCTGGGACTGCCGGGCGCGGGCCTCGGCGCCGCCCGGCGGAAGGTTGACCCGCTGGTCCCAGCGCAGCAGCGCCCCGATCCGCTCCAGGTCGCGCAGCTCGGCGGCGCGTGCCCGCATCTCCTCCAGCGCCCGCATCGCGAGAGATGGTACGCCGGGGGCGGCCGGCCGAACCTATATTCGACGGATGGCCGACGTCCTCGACCTCTTCTCCGAGCCGGCGAGAGCCTGGTTCCAGGCCGCCTTCGCCGCGCCCACCGAGGTCCAGGAACGGGGCTGGCGGGCGGTGGCCGGGGGCAGCCACACCCTGATGAGCGCCCCCACCGGCAGCGGCAAGACCCTGGCCGCCTTCTTCTGGTGCCTCGACCGCCTGGCCGGCGAGCCCCGCCCGGTGCCCGCCGAGCGCTGCCGGGTGCTCTACGTCTCGCCGCTCAAGGCACTCACCGTGGACGTCGACCGCAACCTCCGCGCTCCCCTCCGTGGCCTGGCCCTGGAGGCGGCCCGGCTGGGGCTGCCGGAGCCGGAGATCGCCACCGCCCTGCGCACCGGCGACACCCCGGCCGACGAGCGCCGCCGGATGGAGCGCCAGCCCCCCGACGTCCTGATCACCACCCCCGAGTCGCTGTTCTTGATCCTGACCAGCGCCGCCCGCTCGATCCTGGCCCCGGTGCGCTGGGTGATCCTGGACGAGATCCACTCCATGGCCGGGACCAAGCGCGGCGCCCACCTGGCCCTCAGCCTGGAGCGCCTCTGCCGGCTGACCCGGACCGACCCGGTGCGGATCGGGCTCTCGGCGACGGTGCGGCCACTGGAGGAGGCGGCCCGCTTCCTGGGCGGCGCCGGGCGGGAGGTGGCGATCGTCGACGCGGGCCGCCGCCACACCGGGGGTGACAAGCCGATGGAGATCACCGTCGAGGTGCCGGTGGAGGACATGGCCGAACTGGAGCGTGGCGCCGAGCCCCAGGGCGGGCCGGCGGCCGCGATCGGCCCCGGGGGGACGGCGCCGCGGCGGAGCATCTGGCCGGCGATCCACCCCCGGGTGCTGGAGCTGATCCGGGCCCACCGATCGACGATCGTCTTCGTCAACTCGCGGCGGATGGCCGAGCGGCTGGCGGCGCGGCTCAACGAGCTGGCGGCGGAGCAGGGCACCCCGGCGGCGGAGCGGAGGGCGGCGCCCGACTCGGGCCTGCCGGCGCCGGCGCGCGGCGGGGTCCCGGAGCTGGTCCGGGCCCACCACGGCTCCATCGCCAAGGACGAGCGCCTGGCCATGGAGAGCGCGCTGAAGGAGGGGCGGCTGCCGGCGCTGGTGGCCACCTCCAGCCTGGAGCTGGGCATCGACATGGGCGCCGTCGACCTGGTCATCCAGATCGAGTCGCCGGCCAGCGTGGCCAGCGGGATGCAGCGCATCGGCCGCGCCGGGCACTCGGTGGGCGAGCCCAGCCGCGGGGTCATCTTCCCCAAGCACCGGGGCGACCTGCTGGAGAGCGCGGTGGTGGTGGAGCGGATGCTGGCGGGGGAGATCGAGGCCACCCACGTCCCGCGCAACCCGCTCGACGTGCTGGCCCAGCAGATCGTGGCCATGACCGCAATGGAGGACTGGCCGGTGGAGGAGATGCTGGCCCTCGTCCGCCGCGCCCACCCCTTCGCCGACCTGACCCGGCGGACCTTCGACGCCACCCTCGACATGCTGGCCGGACGGTACCCCTCGGACGACTTCGCCGAGCTCCGGCCGCGGGTGGTCTGGGACCGCGTCGAGGGCCGGGTACGGGCCCGCGCCGGGGCCCAGCGGCTGGCGGTCACCAGCGGCGGCACCATCCCCGACCGGGGGCTGTTCTCGGTGGTGCTGTTCGACCCGGCCGGCGGCCCCGCCGCGGGCGGCGGCGGCGGCTCGGCCGGCGGCGACGGCCTGGCCCGCTCGGCCTTCGCGCTGGCCGGCACCTCGGCCCCGCCGGGCGGCCCGCGGGCCGGGCGCAAGGTCGGCGAGCTGGACGAGGAGATGGTCTACGAGATGCGCGCCGGGCAGGTTTTCGTGCTCGGCGCGACCAGCTGGAAGGTGGTCGACATCACCCACTCCCAGGTCCAGGTGCTGCCGGCGCCGGGAGAGCCGGGGACCATCGCCTTCTGGAAGGGCGACGCCCCGGGGCGACCGGTGGAGGTGGGGCGGGCGCTCGGGAGGCTGGTCCGGGAGGTCGGGGCGCTGCCGCCGGCGCAGGCCCTGGCCCGGCTCCGGGAGCGGTCGCGGCTGGACGCCCGGGCCGCCGAGAACCTGCTCGCCTACCTGGCCGACCAGCGCGCCGCCACCGGCGTCCTGCCCGACGACCGGACGATCGTCGTGGAGCGCTTCCGGGACCAGATCGGGGACTGGCGGGTCTGCGTCCTGTCGCCCTTCGGGGCCCGGGTCCACGCGCCCTGGGCGCTGGCGGCGCGGGCCCGGCTGGAGCAGCGCCAGGACCTGGAGGTCCAGGCCATCCACACCGACGACGGCTTCGCCGTCAACCTGCCCGACGCCGACCACCCCCCCGACCTGGAAACGCTGCTGCTGGACCCCGAGGAGGTGCGCGAGCTGGTCACCGCCCAGCTCCGCGGCTCGGCGCTTTTCGCCTCCCGCTTCCGGGAGAACGCGGCCCGCTCCCTGCTCCTGCCCCGGCGGCGTCCCGGCCAGCGCACCCCGCTCTGGCAGCAGCGCCAGCGCAGCGCGACCCTGCTCCAGGTCGCCGCCCGCCACCCCGAGTTCCCGATCCTCCTGGAGACCTACCGGGAATGCCTCTCCGACGTCTTCGACATGGACGGCCTGGTCGACCTGATGGCCCAGGTCAGGTCGCGCCAGGTGCGCACCGTGGAGGTCGAGACCGAGCGCGCCTCGCCCTTCGCGTCGTCGCTGATGTTCGACTACGTCGCCGAGTTCATGTACGAGGGCGACGCCCCGATCGGCGAGCGCCGGGCCCAGGCCTTGACCCTGGACCGCGAGCTGCTGGCCGAGCTTTTGGGCAGCGAGGACCTCCGCGAGCTGCTCGACGCCGAGGTGGTCGAAGCGCTGGAGCTGGAGCTCCAGGGCCTACCGCCGGAGCGCTGGCCCCGCGACGCCGACGAGGCCCACGACCAGCTCCGCCGGCTGGGCGACCTGAGCCCCGAGGAGGCCGCCGCCCGGGGGCTTCGCGCCGACTGGCTGGAGGACCTCGGCCGGCACCGGCGGGCGCTGACGGTGCGGATCGCCGGGGAGCCGCGCTGGGTCGCCGCCGAGGACGCCGCCCGCTACCGCGACGCCCTGGGCGCCGCGCTCCCGCCCGGGCTGCCCGAGGCCTTCATGGCGCCGGCCCCCGACCCGCTGGCCTCGCTGCTGCTGCGCTACGCCCGCACCCACGGGCCCTTCACCACCGCCGAGCCGGCCGGCCGCTGGGGGCTGCGGCGGGACCCGGTGGAGGCCGAGGTGGGGCGCCTGGTGGCGCGCGGGGAGCTGCTGGCCGGCGAGTTCCGTCCCGGCCACCGCTCCCGCGAGCTGTGCCATCCCGACGTGCTTCGGTCGCTGCGCCGCCGGTCGCTGGCGGCGCTGCGCCGGGAGGTCGAGCCGGTGCCGGTGGAGGCGCTGGGCCGCTTCCTGCCCGCCTGGCAGGGGGTCGGCGGCGAAGCGTCAGGGCCGCAGCGGCTGGTGGAGGTGGTGCGCCAGCTGCAGGGCGCGGCGCTGCCGGTCTCGGTGCTGGAGCGCGACGTCCTGCCGGCGCGGGTCAGGGGCTACCACCCGGCGCTGCTGGACCAGCTGGTCAGCGCCGGCGAGGTGGTCTGGGCCGGCCGGGGGGCGCTGGGGCCGTCGGACGGGCGGGTGGCCCTCTACCTCCGGGACGAGGCCGCCAGGCTGCTGCCGGCGCCGGCGGCGAGCCCCGGACCGACGGCGGCCCGGCGCGCCGGCGCCGGCCCGGTCCTGGATGGCCCCCCGGCGGGGGCCCCCAGCGAACCTCCGGTGGCCCTGGCCGGCAACCCCGCCGGTGGGCCGGCCGGCGACCTCGCGGACCGGCTCCGCGAGCGCCTGGCGCGGGGCGCCGCCTTCTTCCGCGACCTGCTCGCCGCCGCCCCCGGCACGGGCGAGCAGGAGGTCCTCGACGCGCTCTGGGACCTGGTCTGGGCCGGCGAGGTGACCAACGACACCTTCATGCCGCTGCGGATGCTGGGGCCGCGTGCCCGGCGCGGCCCCAGGCGGCCGCTGATGCGCCTGACCCCGCCGGGCGCCGAGGGCCGCTGGTCGCTGGTGGCCGACCTGATGGCGCCGTCGCCGGCGCCGACCGAGCGGCTCCACGCCCTGGCTGGCGCCCTGCTCCAGCGGCACGGGGTGCTGACCCGCGAAGCCGCCCTGGCGGAGGGCCTGCCGGGCGGGTTCAGCTCGCTCTACCCGGTGCTGCGCGCGATGGAGGAGGCCGGCCGGATCCGCCGGGGCTACTTCGTCGACGGCCTGGGCGGCTCGCAGTTCGCCCTGCCGGGGGCGGTCGACCGGCTGCGCGCCGCGCGGGAGCCCGGCCGGTCGGCGTGCGTCTGCCTGGCGGCCACCGACCCGGCCAACCCCTATGGGGTCACCGTCCCCTGGCCCGAGCACCCGGCGCGGCTGGCCCGGGCGGCGGGAGCCTATGTCGTGCTGGAGGACGGCCTGCCCCGGCTCTACCTGGAGCGTGGCGGCCGCTCCCTGCTGGCCTTCGGCGAGCCCGGCGACGAAGCCCTCGGCGCGCTGGCGGCCGTCGCGGGGAGGAGCGGCAAGCTGGAGATCCACACCGTCGACGGCCGCCCCCTCGCCGGCTCCCCGCTGGAGGACGCGATGCGCCGGATCGGCTTCTCGCTGACCCACCGCGGCCTGGCCCTGTATCCCGAGCGACGCCCCGCCTGAACCGCCGGTCCAGCGATGGATGAGGGCCTGCGGCCCACCGAGCCCTCACGGCCGCCGGCTCGCCGCCGTTAGTCTTTCGGACCATGCCGACCGCGCTGACCACCGCCGCCGACCTCGCCCGCGCGGCCGCCCACGTGGCCGCCGCCGACCCGGCGATGGCCGCCTTCGTCGAGCGCGCCGGCCCCTGCCAGATGCGCGAGCCGCTGGAGGGCGCCTTCGCCGCGCTGGTCCGCTCGGTGGCCTACCAGCAGCTCGCGGGCAACGCCGCGGCCGCCATCCACGGCCGCTTCGTCACCGCGATCGGCGGCCGGGTGACCCCCGAGGCGGTGCTGGCCGCGCCGGAGGCCGTGATCCGCGCCGCCGGGATGTCCGGCGGCAAGACCGCCACCCTGCGCGACCTGGCGGCCAGGGTCGTCGACGGCTCGGTGCCGCTGCACGACGTCGACCAGCTCGACGACGCCGAGATCAGCGCCCGCCTGGTCACGGTGCGCGGCATCGGGCGCTGGACCGCCGAGATGTTCCTGCTCTTCCAGCTCCGCCGTCCCGACGTCTGGCCCACCGGCGACCTCGGGGTCCGGGCCGGGCACCGGCTGATCTACGGCCTGCCCGAGATGCTCGACGCCAAGGCGCTGGAGCCTGAGGGCGAGCGCTTCCGCCCCTACCGCAGCGTCGCCGCCTGGTACTGCTGGGAGGCGGTGCACATCGCTCGCGCCGAAGCCAAAGCGGCCGCCGCGCCCACGCGACGGGCGGCCAGGGCGGGCGCCGCGTGACGGCGACGACCGAGCGCCGCAAGGTCATCGAGGTCAGCAAGCTGACCAAGTCCTTCGGCAGGACGGAGGTCCTCAAGGGCATCGACCTGACCGTCGAGCGCGGCACCATGCTGGCGCTGCTGGGGCCCAACGGCGCCGGCAAGACCACCACCGTGCGGATCCTGAGCACCCTGCTGGGATTCGACGGCGGCACCGCCCTGGTCGAGGGCCACGACGTCAAGGTCGAGGCCGACCAGGTGCGCCGGGTGATCGGGCTGACCGGCCAGTCGGCGGCGGTCGACGAGCTCCTCACCGGCCGCGAGAACCTGGTCATGATGGGCCGCCTCTACCGCCTCACCGCCGCCAGCGCCAGGGTCAGGGCCGCCGAGCTGCTGGAGGAGTTCGACCTGGTCGAGGCGGCCGACCGTCCGGCCAAGACCTACTCCGGCGGGATGCGCCGCCGCCTCGACCTGTCGGTCAGCCTGATCGCCACGCCGCCGGTGATCTTCCTGGACGAGCCGACCACGGGGCTCGACCCGCGCTCGCGGCTGGCGATGTGGGACATCATCAAGAGCCTGCTGGCCGAGGGCACCACCATCCTGCTGACCACGCAGTACCTCGACGAGGCCGACCAGCTGGCCGACCGCATCGTGGTCATCGACGGCGGCAAGGTCATCGCCGAGGGCACGCCCACCGAGCTCAAGCGCAAGGTCGGCAAGGACCGCCTGGAGATCACCTTCGCCGACGAGGCGACCCTGGCCCAGGCCACCGCCGCGCTCGGCGAGGCGGTGGTCGACGCCAACCCCCGGGAGTTCTCCGCCACCCTGGTGATCCAGGACACCAACGCCGACGTCCGGGGGGCCCTGGACCGGCTGGCCCTCGCCGGTATCTCGGTCCAGTCGCTGGCGGTCCACAAGCCGACCCTGGACGACGTCTTCCTGTCCCTCACCGGCAAGCCCAAGGCCAACGAGCCGGAGGCCGAGGCGTGACCAGGGCCAGGCTGGTCTTCGACGAGCGGCCGCGGGCGCTGCAGGCGGTCACCGACTCGCTGGTCATGATCCGGCGCAGCTGCACCCACATCATCCGCAACACCGACCAGCTGCTGGGCACCTTCTTCCAGCCGATCATGTTCCTGGTGCTGTTCGCGGCGGTCTTCGGCGGGGCCATCTCCAAGGCCCTGCCACCGGGCGTCAGCTACCTCAACTTCCTGATGGCCGGCATCATCGTGCAGACCGCCGCGTTCGGCTCGACCACCACCGCCGTCTCCGTGGTCAACGACCTCCAGCGGGGGATCATCGACCGCTTCCGCTCGCTGCCGATGTCCAACCTGGCGGTGCTCAACGGGCACGTGGTCTCCGACCTGCTGCGCAACACCATCTCGACCGTGGTCATGCTGGTGGCCGGCCTGATCATCGGCTTCCGCAGCGGCGCCAGCGTCACCGACTGGCTGCTGATCGCCGCCATCCTGCTGCTGTTCACCCTCGCCTTCTCCTGGCTGGCGGCGACCATCGGGCTGCTGGCCAAGAGCGTGGAGGGGGTGCAGTGGCTGAGCTTCGTGCTGGTCTTCCCGCTGACCTTCGCCAGCACCACCTTCGTGCCCTCCGAGGGCATGAACCCCTACCTCAAGATCTTCGCCGCCAACCAGCCCATCACCCACGTCGTGGAGGCCGTCAGGGCGCTGATCCTGGGACGGCCGATCGGCAACCACGGCTGGCTGGCGGTGGCCTGGAGCGTGGGCGTCCTGGTGGTGGCGGTGCCGCTGGCCTCCTGGCTGTTCCGGCGCCGCACCTCGCAGTAGCCCGGGCTCAGGGGGCCTTGCCGCGCGACAGGTTCCCGGCGCGGCGACGCTCGATGTTGACCGCCGCCGAGATCAGGGAGAGGTGGCTGAAGGCCTGCGGGTAGTTGCCCAGCAGGGCCCCGGTGTGGGGGTCGACCTCCTCGGCGAAGAGTCCCAGCGGCGAGGCGAAGGTCAGCAGGCTGGCGAAGCGCCGCTCGGCCTCCTCGGTCTCGCCGACCAGGGCCAGGGCGTCGGCCAGCCAGAAGGCGCTGATGATGAAGGAGCCCTCGGGCGAGGCCAGGCCGTCGTCGGTGGCGGCGGCCCGGTAGCGGTAGACCAGCGGTCCGGCGCTGAGCTCGGCGTCGATGGCCTTGATGGTCGACTTCAGCCGGGGGTCGCCGTCGCGCAGGAAGCCGAGCTGGACCAGCCGCAGCGCCGCCGCGTCGAGCTCGTCGGAGCCGAAGGACTGGGTGAAGGCCTGGCGGGTCTCGGACCAGCCCTCGCGCAGCACCGCCCCGTGAATCTCCTGGCGGGCCCGGGTCCAGGTCGCGACGTCGGCCGGCAGGCCGGTGGCCTCGGCGATCCGCAGGCCCCGGTCCAGCGCGGCCCAGCACATCGCCTTGCTGTAGGTGAAGTGGAGGTTCTGGCCCCGCACCTCCCAGATCGAGGCGTCGGGCAGCTTCCAGCTCGCCGCCGCGAAGTCGACCACGGTGTGGAGCGCGTGCCACAGCTCCGCCGAAATGGTGCCGCCGTTGCGGAGATGGAGCCAGGCGGAGTCGAGCAGCTCGCCGTAGACGTCGAGCTGGAGCTGGTAGGCGGCGGCGTTGCCGACCCGCACCGGCCGCGAGCCGCGGTAGCCGCTGAGGTGGTCGAGGATGCGCTCCTCGAGGCCGTCGTCGCCGTCCAGGGTGTAGAGGTTGTGGAGGCCGCGGTCGACGGCCAGGTGCCCGACCCAGTGCATGAAGTCCTGGGCCTCCTGGTGGAAGCCGAGCTGGAACAGGGCGTAGAGGGTGAAGGCGGCGTCGCGGATCCAGGTGAAGCGGTAGTCCCAGTTGCGCCGGCCGCCGATCCACTCCGGCAGGCTGGTGGTGGGGGCGGCGACGATCGCCCCGGTGGGCGCGTAGGTCAGCAGCTTGAGGGCCAGGGCCGAGCGCCAGACCTTGTCCTGGTAGGGGCCGACGTAGGTGCACTGGGTGACCCAGCGCCACCAGTAGTCCTGGGTGGCCCGGAGCAGGCGGCGGGCGTGGTCGGGGCTGTCCAGGGCCTGGCCGCAGCGGCCCCTGGTGTTGGAGGCCAGGGCGAAGGCCACCTCCTGTTCCGGCCCCAGGGTGAACTCCTGGTGGGTGCCGCGCAGCGGCCGGGTGGCGGAGACGCAGAAGTGGTGGCCGTCGTGGTCGCCGTGGATGCGCCCGTCCTCCAGGCGCAGGGGGGTGGCCCGGCCATAGCCCGGGGCCCCCTCGACCACGTGCCGGAACTGGACCTTCCCGGCCAGGCCGGTGACCAGCCGCACCACCCGCGGATGAGGATGGGCCCGGGCGTGCTGGCGCACGTCGTGCGCGTCGGTGGGCATGAAGTCGACCACCACCGCCTTCCCGGTGGGCGTCTCGAAGATGGTCTGCAGGACGTTGGTCTTGTCGACGTAGATCTGGCGGCTGTTGTGGCGGCCGACCGGGGCGATCTGCCAGAACCCGCCCCGGCGGGCGTCGAGGACCCGGCCGAAGAGGCTGGGGCTGTCGAAGCGCGGCAGGCAGCACCAGTCGATGCTGCCGTCCGAACCGACCAGGGCCATCGAGCGGCAGTCGCCGATCGCCCCGTACTGCTCCAGCGGCAGGTAGCCGCGCCGGCGCGGCACGGCCTAGGCCTCGCGTTCCTCCACGGTCAGCCGGTCCATGGTGTCGCCCTGGCGCAGGGAGTTGACCACGTCCTGGCCCAGGACCACGTAGCCGAAGAGGTTGTAGCTCTTGGCCAGCTTGTGCTGGCAGTCGCTGTTGCAGACGAAGAACTGGCTGCCGTTGGTGTTGGGCCCCGAGTTGGCCATGGCCACGGCGCCCTCGCGGTAGCTGCCCAGCACCGGCTCGTCCTCGAACTTGTAGCCCGGGCCGCCGCTGCCGGTGCCGGTGGGGTCGCCGCCCTGGATCACGAAGTCGGGCACGTGGCGGTGGAACTTCAGCCCGTCGTAGAAGCCGTCGCGGGCCAGGCTGACGAAGTTGTTGACGGTCACCGGCGCCAGCTTGGGCTGCAGGTCCATGGTGAACTGGCCCTTGCTGGTGTCGACCGTGACCCGGTAGGTCTTGGCGGTGTCGATGGTCATCTGCGGCTTCTCGGGCATTTCAAATCTCCTGCTTGCGGCTGATCAGTTGAAGGAACTCGCCCCGGGTCCGGGCGTCGGTCCGGAAGCGGCCCAGCATGCAGCTGGTGACCGCCTCGCTGGTCTGCTTCTGGACCCCGCGCATCATCATGCACAGGTGGCGGGCTTCGAGCACCACGCCCACCCCCTTGGGCTCGACCGCCGCCTGGATGGCCTCGGCGACCTGGGTGGTCAGCCGCTCCTGGACCTGGAGCCGGCGGGCCAGCGCGTCGACCACCCGGGCCAGCTTGCTCAGGCCCACGATGTGGCGGTCGGGGACGTAGGCGATGTGGGCCCGGCCGTAGAAGGGCACCAGGTGGTGCTCGCAGAGGGAGTAGAACTCGACGTCGCGGACCAGCACCATGGCGTCGGCCTCGGCCAGAAAGAGCGCGCCGCGTAGCACCGCCACGGGGTCGACGCCGTCGCCCGAGGTGAGGAACTCCAGGGTCTTGGAGACCCGCCGGGGGGTGTCGCGCAGCCCCTCGCGGTCGGGGTCCTGGCCCAGGCTCCGGAGCAGCTCGCCGACCAGCCCCTCGCGCTCCGCGCTCATGGCGGCGGGGTTCCCGGGATCAGGAGCAGCCCGGCCCGCCCCCCGGCGGCGCCCCGGACGGCCGCCACGACCGCCTCGGCATCGGCGCCGGCCGCGGGCCCGGGGAGGCCCAGCCAGCGCTCCCCAAAGCCCAGCCCGCGGTACCCGCCGAGCACCCGGGCCGGCGCCTCACCGAGCCGCTCCACGGCCTCCGGCCAGAAGTCCACCAGCAGCACCGGGCGGTCGCGGGCGATGGTCTCGGAGAGGCCGGCCACCACCTTGTACTCGGCGCCGCCGGCCGCGATCTTGACCAGGTCGACCGCCCCCGAGCCGACCAGGACGTCGCCGCTGACCACCTCGACCTGGACCCCGCCGCGCCCGTTGAGGTTGACGCCGACGTGGTGGTCGCGGGTGTCGCGCTCCGAGGTCCAGAGCGTCTGCTGTCCCTCGGCCTCGCCCAAGGCGGCCTCGACCACCGCGACGTTGGCCGCCTCCGCCCGCTCCAGGTTGGCCCGCAGCAGGGCGGCGTTCTGGGGCCCGGCCTCGGCGGCGATGACCCGCCCCCGGGGGCCGACCAGGCGGGAGAGCAGCAGGGTCTGGTAGCCGACGTGGGCCCCGGCCTCCAGCACGATCGCCCCCCGGGGCACCAGCCGGCGCATCGCGTAGGCCTCCTCGGGCCGCCAGTGGCCGTGCTCCCGGAGGTGGGGCAGGAGGCCCTCGTCGTGGGCCGGCAGGGCGATGCGGCCGAGGTCGGTGGTGACCTCCGCGACGGCGCCGGCCCGCTCCGCCAGCGCCTGGCTCAAGGCGGGCCCACCCCCGCCCCCGAGGCTTCCCGGAGCTGGGCCAGCGCCTCCTCCAGCACCCGGGTCCGGTTCTCCAGGGCCCGGGTGCGCCGGCGCAGGTGGTCGAGGGCCGCGCCCTGGCCGGCGGTGGTGCCGTCGAGGAGGTCGAGGTTCTCGCGGGCCCGGTGGGTCTCCTTGATCAGGGCCTCGATCTCGTCGGTGATCAGGTCGTCGATCCCGGCCTGGTGGCTGCGGTAGGGCGCGCCGGCCCGGATCAGCGCCTTGCGCAGGGTGCGCACCGCCACCGCGTAGGCCCCGCCACGGCGGGTCGGGGCGGTGCTGTCGGGGCCGCGGACGATCATCTTGCGGGCCTCGTCGAGGCTGTCGAGGTCGGGGTCCTTGGCGCGGCGACGGCCGGTGGCCGCCGGGGCGTCCTCGTCGCTGGCCACTTCGATCACCTCCCTTTGCGCCCAGATCTCCTCCAGGCGCTGTTTGACCAGCCGCGCGCGCACGGCCGGGGTGTGGTTCTGGCGCAGGTCGGCCCGGGCCAGCGCGCCGCGGGCCCGGGCGGCCGCCGGGTCGTCGTGGACCTCGCGCATGATCCGCGCCGCGGCGTCGAGGTCGGGCTCGGCCCAGGGGGTCCCCGACGGGTAGGGCCCGGTGTAGGGGGGGATCGGCGCCGGCCGGTAGGGGACCAGGTAGCTGTTGGCCTCGGTCATGAACTCCAGGTTGCCGGAATAGCCGGTGGCGATCACCGGCTTGCCCAGGCTCATGGCCTCGGACATGGTCAGCCCGAACCCCTCGGCGCGGTGCAGCGAGACGTAGCAGTCGCAGGCCGCCATCAGGGCCCGCTGGCCGGCGGCGTCGAGGTGGGCGTCCCGGACCAGGATGTCGGGGCGGTCCCAGGCCAGCGCCCGCATCGCCTCCAGGTCACGGGTGTAGAGGTGGCCGTTGATCGACTTGACCACCAGCAGCGGGCCCTCGCCCGGCGCGAAGGCCGCCCGGAAGGCGTCGATCACCGCCGCCGGGTTCTTGCGGCCGTAGATGCTCAGGAAGTCGAAGCAGAAGAGGAAGACGAAGGCCTCGGCGGGCAGCCCCAGGGCGGCCCGGTCGACGGCCGGCGGCTCCAGCGGCGGGATCGCGATGGGGCAGGCCAGGATGGGGCGGTCGAGCACGGCGGCGACCCCCGCGGCGGCGTGCTGGCTGAGCAGCCAGGCCTCGTCGAGCACCAGGCAGCGCCTGGCCAGGAACTCGGGGAAGGCCTCGGTCTCCCAGCCCGAGTAGCCGATGTTGTAGCGGCCCCGGAGGAGGTCGAGGTGGCGGTGGGCGACCTTGGGCATCTGGTCGGCGTTGACGCACAGCAGGTTGACGTCGTAGACCGGCTCGCCGCTGGCCGGGTAGGGGTGGTCGAGGCGGCTGCGGGTCAGCTCCACCGGCACCACCGCGTGGGGGATGCCGGCGGCCGTCAGGGTCTCGGCCATCAGCCGGGCGTTCTCGCCCATCCCGCTTTCGGCGTTGACGTAGCCGAAGAGGTTGACGCCGTGCTCCAGGCCCGCCCGGCGGGGCGCGCTGACCGGGGCGGCGGGGACCCGGACCGTCTTCGGCGCCGGGCCGAGGTACTCGGGCGGGAAGCCCTCCTCCTCCCAGCTGCGCTTGACCGCCCAGCCCCAGAAGGTCTCGGCCCCGCCGAACTCCAGGTCCTGGTGGTAGGCGTGGATGTCGGGACGGTGGTCCCAGAGCGCCCGCAGCCCCCGGGTGATCTCCGGGTGGGCGGGGTCCTCGGGCTGGCTCAGCCAGTCGCCGAAGGCCACCGCCAGGTCGGGGTCGAAGGGGTCGGGGGGCGCGGCGGTGGGCTCGGCGTCGATCCGCATCAGGGTCTTGCGCATCAGCCGCCGCAGGCCCCGGATCAGGGGCACCCCGTTGGCCGCGCTGGCGTAGGCGTAGGGCAGCCGGCTGGCCGCGTCGTAGCCGTGGGCGGCCAGGGCCTCGGCGTACTCCAGGCAGATCCGGCGCAGGGCCGGGACCTGGCTCAGCAGGGTGCGCGGCTTCTTGCCCTGGTGCTTGCTCAGCCAGTAGGGCTCGTCGGGGTCGTAGCCGCTGAAGTGGAAGAAGCGCAGGGGGCGGCCGTCGACCTGGTAGGCGCCGTCCTCGTCGGCCGTCAGGTGGCGTTGGTCGAGGTTCCAGTAGGCGACGTTGAGATCGGTGTCCCGCACCACCCGGTGGGGGAAGATGCCGGGCAGCAGGTCGATCCAGCGCTGGTCGACGAAGAGGCCGTCCTTGGGCGAGGTGATGCAGTCCCAGCGGAGCCGCTCCATCCACCAGTCGAGGAACTCGCCGGAGCCCGTCGAGACCCCGATGAAGCCCAGGTTGAAGCAGCCCGAGGTCAGCACGGCGGCCTCGCTCGGGCTCATCCGGTCCCAGGGACGGGTGCCGGAGTAGTGGGGGGTGACCACGATGCCGGCCTCGGCGGCGGCCTGGGCCAGGTCGTCCAGGGGCCCGAAGACCTGGATGTCGGGGTCGAAGTAGAGCACCGGGCCGCCGGTGGTCTGGAGCAGGTGGCGGATGACCCAGGGCTTGATCGCCGTCGACATCTCCAGGACGTCGTAGATCGCCGCCATCCGCCGGAACTCCGCCGGTTCGAGGGGCAGGTCGGCGGGGAAGAGGGCGCGGCCGCCGGCCAGGTCGGGCGCGTCCCACTCGGGATCGCCGTCGAGGAGCAGGACGTGGACCTCGGCTCCCGGGTGGTGGTGGAGCAGGGAGGCGACGAACACGCGGGTCTGGGCGAGGTAGTTCCTGGCCGCGACGGTGCAGACGATCATGCGCGTTCCAACTGCCAGCGCGATCTTACTGGCTCGCGGCCCGGCCGCGAACCCGGGCCAGGAGCGGGTGGCCGGCGAGGTACATCGCCAGCAGCACCAGGGCCATCAGGTCGATCGAGACGGTCACCGACCTGGTGAACTGGCCGAGATTGGCGTGGAGCCGGCTGAGCAGGACCGCGAAGGCCACCCCGCCGACCAGCAGCCCGAGCACGAAGCGGCGCTGGTGGACGGCGACGAAGTAGTAGACCAGCACGTTGGCCAGGGCCAGCCCCAGCATGGCCAGGCCGAAGAGGCCGAGGTAGCCGGAGATGGGCAGGTAGCCGGCGCCGACCAGGAGCCGGATCGCGACCCCCGGGAGGATCGCGTAGAAGGCCACCACGGCCCCGCCCAGGGCCGCCACCAGGCCCAGGCTGAGATCCACCGTGCGGTGGGCCCGGCCGCCCTCGGCGTGCAGGGCGGCGACCCGCGGGAACATCACCGCCGAGACGCTGACGGTGCCGAAGAAGAGGATCTTGCCGAGCAGCGACATGGTGGAGTACAACCCCGAGTCGGCCGCCGAGAGGTAGTGCTTGGCCAGCAGCACGTCAAAGTTGTAGAAGAGGGTGATCACGCTGATCCCGGCGCTGGCGGCCAGCGAGGAGCGCAGCAGCGGCCAGACCCGGAGCCGCTCGTGGGCCCCGCCGGGGGGCAGGTCGCGCAGGGTCAGGGCGGCGTGGAGGTTGCAGAGCACCAGGGCCAGGTCGATCGCCAGCACCGCCCCCACGGCGTGGAGGTTGAGGGCCAGCAGGACCGGCAGGAAGGCCAGGGTGGTGCAGCCGTAGAGGATGAAGTTGACCGACAGGGGCAGGAAGCGCTGCTCGCCCTGGACCACGCCCCGGCCCACCCCCACCAGCAGCGACAGCGGCACCGCCGCCGAGAGCGCCACCAGCGGCCCCAGGCCGCTGGCGTGGAGGAAGGCCCGGATCAGCGGCGAGACCGCGATGAAGACGGCCATCCCACCGGCGCCGAAGATCGAGACGTAGATCACGAAGTCGCGGTAGGCGCGGCTGACCCGGGCCCGGTCGCCGGCCGCCGCCAGCGGCGCGGTGTAGCGGGCGGCCACCGCCATCGAGGTGAACATCGCGATGTTGATCAGGTAGAAGATCGAGATCAGCGGGGCGACCTCGGCGAACCGCTCCTTGCCCAGGGCCCGGGCCAGCAGCGCCTGGAACACGAACCCCGCCAGCCCGGCGAAGAAGTTTCCCGCGAAGTAGACGAGGTTGTTGAGGGCGAAGGGGGTACGGAGCGGCGCCGGCAGCCGGGCCACGAGGCCGGTGCCGGCGAGCCTGGTCATCAGGTCGCGGCGGGACTCGCTGGCCAGCGCGCCGGCCGCTGCCTGCCCCGAAACCCGGGCATCGGCCATGGCGGCCAATCTTACCGGCCCCGGACTTCGATCCGGCCCCGGCCGCCGAAGCTAGAATCTGGCCTGCCGTGCCCTACCAGGTGATCACGCCCGATCGCGCCCCCGAGGACGACCCTCCGGTCGAGCGCGCGATGGTGGTGGTGGCCCATCCCGACGACGCCGAGTTCGGCGCCGGTGGCCTGGTGGCCAAGCTGGTGGCGGCGGGCGTGGAGGTGGTCTACGTCGTCTTGACGGCCGGCAACCGTGGCGGCGAGGGCGACCGCTCGGAGGTCGAGCTGGCCGCCGAGCGCGACCGTGAGCAGCGCGCCGCGGCCGGCGCCCTGGGGGTGGGGACGATCGTCAACCTGGGCTTCGACGACGGCACCCTGGAGCCCTCGATCGAGGTCCGCAAGGCGATCACCCGGGCCATCCGCCAGCACCGCCCCAACCTGGTCGTGACCCAGAACCCGGTGCGCAACTTCGGTCCCATCGGCGGCAACCACCCCGACCACCTGGCGGTCGGCGAGGCCACCCTGGCCGCCCTCTACCCCACCGCCCGCAACCCCATGGCCTTCCCCGAGCTGCTCGCCGTCGAGGGCCTGGACAAGTGGGTGGTGGACTGGGTCTACGTCTTCGGCACCGACCAGGAGGACCACTACGAGGACATCGACGCGGTGATGGACCGCAAGCTGACCGCGCTCCTGGCCCACGCCAGCCAGCTCGGCCCCGAGGTCGAGGGCTGGGTCCGCCAGCGCTGCGGCGAGCTGGCCGCCAGGGCCCGCGAGCGCGGCCTGGGGGAGATGCGGTACGCGGAGGCCTTCAAGCGCATGTACACCGGCCAGCGCGGCCGCCCCACGCCCGCCTCAGTCGAGAAGGAGCGGGACCCCGCCCAGGGGGACTGAGCCGCCGTACTCGAAGGCGCTGCCGCCGGGAGATTCGACGACCTCCTCGGTGCGCCAGCCGGAGCCGGCCCGGCGCTGCAGCTCCAGGCGGAGGTCGGCCAGCTCGGAGTGGTAGCAGTAGACCGGCCGGCCCGAGGGGTCGTGGTAGGTGACGCCGATCAGGTCCTCGATGCGGGGGGTGACGGCGCCGACCAGGCGGGCGGCGCCGGACTCGGCGGTGAAGCGCCAGCCGGCGGGATCGTGGGCGGTCCGGGGCCGGAGCATGGCCGGCATCCGGTTGCGCAGCAGCGGCTCGGCGCCGGGGCGAGCGAGGAACAGGGAGGTGACTGTCAGGCCGGCGGGCAGCCACGAGGACACACCGACGAAGGCGCCGCCGCCGATGTTCTTGCCCTCGGCCCAGTGCCAGCGGCGGCTGTGGCGGACGCCGAAGACGTGGGCCTGCTCGCCCATCAGGCCGGCGATCGTGTGCTCGGCCGAGCCCTCGCGGACGGTGCCGGTGATCCGCAGCAGGGGGTGCGGCTCCAGGTAGCAGGTGGCGAACCGCGCGCCCCACTCCGGCGTCGGCGCGATCGGGGGCAGGAGCGGCTCGAAGCCCAGGTCCCAGGCGACCTCGCCGGTCTCGTCGGCCAGGCGGCCGGCGCAGCCGGACAGCGAGAGCCAGCCGGAGGCGGCCGTGTCGCCGCCGCCGATCCGCAGTCGGAAGCCTGGAGGATCGGATTGGCCCGGCTCGCCGGCCCCCCGCCCGGTGCCCGGCCCATCTGGAAGCTCGGCGCCATCGGCGCCGGGGCCATTCGGGAGCTCGGCGCCTTCGGCGCCGGGGCCATCGCCATCCGCCCGCACGCCCCCGGCCCGGAGCGCGGAGATCGGCAGCGTCGCCCGCAGCGCGCGGTTGCGCGGGGTGGCGGCGCGGTCGGTGCGCATGAACCAGAGCTGGCAGACCGGCTCGGCGCCGTCGCTCGGCGCCCGCAGCGAGTAGCGCAGCCACCAGCCGCGCTCGCCGGCCGGGTCGTTGAAGGCGACGTACCAGCCCTCGTAGCGCCCGCGCTGCCCCGGCCGCCAGCGCGGGCGGTTCATCGCGGCGGCCTCCGCCCTGACCGCCGCGGCGATGGCCGTGCTCGGGGCCGGCGTCTCCGGCGTGGCTCCGTCCGCCTTCATGCGGCGGTCCGCCGCCGGCCCGGAATCAAAGGCCCCAGCCTATGATTTGAAGCGGCAGGGAGCACCCGGCGGCGCAGGCCATCTGGCCCCGCTCCCGGATATCCCAGAAGCTCGGCGAGAACCCTCTCCGGGCACCGCATCGAGGTGTGAAATGGCCGAGAGGAAGCAATACGACGTCATCATAGTGGGGGCCGGTCCGGCCGGTCTGGCGGCCGGGCTGTACGCCGGGCGGATGGAGCTCAAGGCCGTCGCCCTGGAGCGGCTGGCGCCGGGCGGCGAGCTGCTCAACACCCTGGACATCGAGGACTACCCGGGCTTCGAGCACATCACCGGGCAGGAGCTGTCGGAGAAGATGGAGGCCCACGCCCGCAAGTTCGGGCTTTCGATCGACTACCACGAGGTGGAGGAGGTCTGGAGCGAGGGTGACGAGCGGGTGGTGCGGGTCGAGGACGGCACCGAGTACCGGGCCCCGGCGGTGATCGTGACCGCCGGCGGGCAGCCGCGCAAGCTGGGCGTCCCCGGGGAGGCCGAGATGGCCGGCCGCGGCGTCAGCTACTGCGCGATCTGCGACGGCGCCTTCTTCAAGGAGCAGGTGGTGATGGTGGTCGGCGGCGGCGACTCGGCGCTGGAGGAGGGGGTCTTCCTGACCCGCTACGCCAGCAAGGTGATCATCGTCCACCGGCGCCAGGACTTCCGGGCCCAGGCGGTGGCGGTGGCGGCGGCCCGGGCCAACCCCAAGGTGGAGTTCATGCTCGACTCGGTGGTCGACGAGATCAAGGGTGACGAGAGCGGCAAGGTCGTCGCGGTGACGGTCCGCAACCTCAAGACCGAGGCCGTCACCGAGGTCGCGGTGGGGGCGGTGTTCCCCTTCATCGGCTTCACCCCCAACAGCAACATCTTCCGCGACCACGTCGAGCACGACGAGCTGGGCTACATCTACACCGACACCGGCATGGCCACCAACATCGAGGGCATCTTCGCCGCCGGCGACGTGCGCCACCAGCTGACCAAGCAGATCACCACCGCGGTCGGCGACGGCACCACCGCCGTGGTGGCGGTGACCAAGCTGCTGGAGAAGCTGGGCCACGGCCGGGCCCAGGACGTGGCCGAGGAGGCCGAGCTGGCGGCCGAGGTGCAGGTCTGAGCCCCGCCGCCGGCCGGAGGGGGGCCGCCCGCGGCAAGGCGCCCGACGCCGCGATGTTCCTTCTGCCTCAGGGCGCCGACCTGCCCTCAGAAGCGCTGGCCCTCGATCACCTGCTCGGCGGCGAGCTGGCCGAGGTCCGGGCGGCGGAGTTCAAGGGGAAGCTGGGCGAGGTCGCCGTGGTCCGCGGCGCCGGGCGGCTCCGCGAGGACGCGGTGGCCCTCCTCGGGCTGGGGGCCGCCGACCAGCTGGACGGCGTGCGCCTGCGCGCCGCGATCCAGATCGGGCTCCGGGCCCTGGCGGCGCGAGGCGTGCTGACGCCCAGCCTGCGCTGGACCGGCGAGCCGGCGCCGGGGCTGGGCCAGACCGCCGTGGGGGCGGCCGCGCTGGAGGCGTCGGTGCTGGCGCGCTGGAGCGAGGCCACCCGCCGCACCGGCCAGCCGCCGAAGCTCCACGCCGCGCTCCACCTCGAAGGCTTCGACGGGCTCGATGCGGCCACCGCCGCCGAGGCCGCCGTGCTCGGGGAGGCCACCAACCTGGCCCGCGAACTGGTCAACGCGCCGGCCAACGAGCTGACCCCGGCGGAGCTCGCCCGGTGCGCCGCCGAGGTGGCCGGGGAATCAGGCCTGGAGTGCGAGGTGCTGGGCGACCGGGAGCTGCGCAAGCTGGGCTACGGCGCCATCCTGGCGGTCGCCGCGGCGAGCCAGTTCCCGGCCCAGATGGTGGT
>DASZGP010000100.1:0-8883 GCA_035938695.1 Candidatus Dormiibacterota bacterium
CCGATGCGGGGGGCGAGGTCGGGTGGATCATGGAGGGTGGCATCGGTGAACGATCGCTGCCGGAGAGTGGTGGATTCGCCCCTCTAAACGGAGGGCGAACCATCGTGTCGGCGGCGGCATACTAGGCCAGGTGACCAGCCGTGACCATTTGACAGGCACCGCGATCGTGCGTCCTGCCCCGGCCAAACTTCGTATTCAAAAAGCTTGGCTCCGGGGCGGGGGCTCGAACCCCGAACCTTGCGGTTAACAGCCGCCTGCTCCACCATTGAGCTACCCCGGAACGACCGGAGGATTATAGGACGGCGGCCGCTGGCGTCCCTGCGCTAGGATGGCGGCCGTGAGGGTCAGGCTGGCGCTGGCGGGAGCAACGGTGGCGATGGTCGCCGGGTGCGCCCTGCCGGGTCAGAAGGCGGGGGTGCCGGCGCCCTCGCCCAGCGTGGTGGCGCCCAGTCCTTCGCCGTCGGCGTTCCTGCGGGCGGTGTGGGTGCTGAGCCCGATCGGGGTCAACCTCCGGGAGGGGCCGGACAGGACGGCCAAGGTGCTGAACAGCGTGCCCCAGGGGACGCAGGTGACGGCGACGGGGTTCAGCCCCGGGGATCCGGGGTGGTATCAGGTCACCTTCAACGGGCAGGCGGGCTGGATCGCGGCCAAGGGGCTGACCAGCGTCCATCCCCAGCTGGCCTACGCGAGTTCCGGGGCCGGGTACTACCTGCTCTATCCGTCCGGGTGGCAGGTCACCGATCGCGGGGCCGACGTGGAGATCGTGGGCGCTGGCGGGAGCCAGGCGCCGGCGCCGGGGGCCAGCGCGGCGATCCCGGCGCCGACCGGGCCGCGGGTCTACATCCACGAGGGCAAGGACGTCGACTCGGTGGGCAACACGCCGACCTCGGCGGGGTCGGTGCTGAGCCGCGACCAGGTCGAGGTCTACGGCATCACCACCCTGGAGGCGGTCTACAGCCTGACCGGTGGCGGGGTCGAGGCGGACGTCAGGCTCAAGCTCGACGGCACCCATGCGGTGCTGATCAACTTCCGCAGCAACGCCCAGGCCGACCTGGCGACGTTCACCGAGCTGCTCGAGAGCTTCGGGGTCAGCCTGGCCCAGCCCAGCCCCAGTCCCTGAGGCCCCCGAGAGGGCGGCGCTACTCCAGGTAGTCCTTCAACCGCTTCGACCGCGACGGGTGCCGCAGCTTGCGCAGCGCCTTGGCCTCGATCTGGCGGATCCGCTCGCGGGTCACCCCGAAGCGCTTGCCGACCTCCTCCAGGGTCCGTTGGTGGCCGTCGATCAGCCCGAAGCGAAGCTGGAGCACCCGGCGCTCGCGTGGGGTCAGGGTGTCGAGGATGTCCTCGACCTCGGTGCGGAGCATGGTCAGGTTGGCGGCGTCGGAGGGGGCGATGGCCTCCTTGTCCTCGACGAAGTCGCCGAGGTGGGAGTCCTCCTCCTCGCCGATCGGGGTCTCCAGGGAGACCGGGTCCTGCGACACCTTGACGATCTCGCGGACCTTCTCGGGGGTGATCCCCATGACCTCCGCGATCTCCTCGTCGGTGGGCTCGCGGCCGAGCTCCTGGAGCAGGCGGCGGGAGACCCGGACCAGCTTGTTGATGGTCTCCACCATGTGGACCGGGATGCGGATGGTGCGGGCTTGGTCGGCGATGGCCCGGGTGATCGCCTGCCGGATCCACCAGGTGGCGTAGGTGGAGAACTTGTAGCCCTTCTTGTAGTCGAACTTCTCGACCGCCCGGATCAGGCCCATGTTGCCCTCCTGGATCAGGTCCAGGAACGACATCCCGCGGCCGATGTACTTCTTGGCGATCGAGACCACCAGGCGCAGGTTGGCCTCGGTGAGGCGGTGCTTGGCCTCCGCCGAGCCGGCCTCGATGGCCTTGGCGTACTCCACCTCCTGCTCGGCCCGGAGCAAGGCGACGCGGCCGATCTCCTTGAGGTACATGCGGACCGGGTCGTCGAGGCTGACGGCCTCCATGGCCTCGATGGTCTGGATCATGTCGTCGTCGATCTCGGCGACTTCCTCGAACTCCTTGCCGTCGTCCGAGACGTCGATCCCCATCTCCTTGAAGGCGTTGAAGATGCGGAAGAGCTGGTCGGGCTCGGCCTCCAGCCCGGTGAAGGCGCCGAGGATGTCGTCGGGGGCCAGGTAGCCCTGGTCGTGGCCCTTGCGGATCAGGGTCTCGGCGATCGCCACCAGCTCGTCCTCGCGGCGCTGCTTCTCGTCGCGGGGCGGCTTGACCCGGCCCCGGCCGCGGGTCGGCAGGACCACCGTCTCGGCGATCACCTCGTTGACCTCGACCTCCAGCTCGACCAGCTCGTCGGGGTCCAGCGGCTCGATCTCGGACTCCAGCGCCACCAGGTCGGCGGGGTCGGGCTCCGTCTCCGGAGTCCCGTCCGCAGGTAGTGCCGTCAGGGGCGCCTTACGCGGCATATACCGGTCAGGCCCGGCCGTGGCGCAGCCGCATCTTGATCGCGGTGCGACGGCGGGCGAGGTCGTGGTGGCGGGTCAGCAGCTGGGCGCGGTCGGCCTCGGGGGCGTCACCGTCCGCCAGTCCCACCTCCAGCTCAGCCATGGCGCTCTCGTAATCTCTCAATCTGATCCTATCGACGCAGTCGTTGAGCGCCGCCCGCAGCTCGGCCTCATCACCCGGGGGGCTCGCCGTGAGGCTGAGGCGGGCGAGCCGCGCCCCCTCCTCCGCGGAGAACCGCTCCAAGTGACGCTCAAGACTACCCCCCGAGCCAAGCAGCTCTCCAACTCGGGCGCGGAGATCGCGGAAGCCGGCGGAGCCGATCTCCTCGCCGGGGGTCAGCTGGTCCAGGATGGCCAGCGCCCGGGGGTCGGCCAGGAGCAGCTGGACCAGCCGATCCTCCTCGGGACGGTCGACCGGCCGGTGGCCGTTCTGGCCGCTCAGGCGGGGCGGGGCGACCGGCTCGGGTTCTCGGGGCGCCTCCCCCCGGCGGACCCGCTGGACGTCGACCAGGAGCCGGGCGGCGTCGATCTTGAGGCGCTCGGCGGCGAGCTGGCAGTAGATGTCCAGGCTGGCCTCCTCGGGGATCCGGTTGAGCACGTGGACAGCGGCCTGGGCGGCGGCGGCGCGGGCGTCGGCGCGGCGGAGGTCGAAGCCCCGCAGGACGCCGTCCAGCCACCACTCCCAGCCCGCCAGGGCCGCGCCCTCGGCGTCGCCCCAGAGCTGGGGGGTCTTCTGGAAGAACTCGCCGGGGTCCTTGGCGTTGGGCAGCTCCACCACCCGCACCCGCATCCCCGCCCTGCTGGCCATCTCCACCACCCGCTCGGTGGCGTGGCGGCCGGCCTCGTCGCCGTCGAGGCAGAGCAGGAGGTCGCCGGCCAGCCGCCGCAGGGTGCGGACCTGGTCGTCGGTGACCGCCGTCCCGGAGCTGGCGACGGCGATCTGGATGCCGTTCTGGTGGGCCATCATGACGTCGAAGTAGCCCTCGACCAGCAGCGCCCGCCCGCTCTGGGCGATGGCCTTGCGGGCGTGGCTGAGGCCGAAGATGCTGCGGCCCTTGTCGTAGATCGCGGTCTGGGGCGAGTTCATGTACTTGGCCGGGTTGGGGTCCATGGCCCGGCCGCCGAAGGCCACGATGGTGCCGGCGTCGTCCCGTATGGGGATCATCAGGCGGGCCCGGAAGCGGTCGATGGCCCCGCCGCCGCCGCGCGCCGGCAGCGCCAGCCCGGCCTGCACCGCCTCCTCGTCGGCGACCCCCTTCTTGCGCAGGAAGCGGAGCAGGTTGTCCCCCACCCGCCCGGCGGGGGCGTAGCCGACCTCGAAGCCGGCGATGGTCTCGTCCTCGACGCCCCGGTCGCGCAGGTAGCGCAGCCCCCGGGCGCCCAGGCGGTGCTCCTGGAGCACGTAGTGGAAGTACTGCGCCGCCAGCCGGTTGGCCTCCTTGGCCCGCTCCCGCTCCTTGGCCCGCTTGCGACCACCGGGACGATCGTCGAGGACCACCCCGGCACGCTCGGCGAGGGCGTGCAGGGTCTGGGCGAAGTCGGTGTTCTCGGCCTTCTCCACGAAGCGGATGACGTCGCCGCCCTCGCCGCAGCCGAAGCAGTACCAGACCTGCTTCTCGCCGCTGACGGTGAAGCTGGGCGACTTCTCGGAGTGGAAGGGGCAGAGCCCCTTGTAGTCCCGCCCGGCGCGCTGCAGCCGCACGTAGGAGGAGATCACCTCGACGATGTCGAGCTTCTCCTTGACCTCGCGGACGGCATCCCCCGTGGGCATCCTAGAGGTTAGCGCCGCAGGGTCGGGCTAGCGGCGGCCCTCACGCCGCCTGGCGAACCATTCGTCGACCAGGTCCTGGCGGAAGAAGAAGAGGTAGGCCAGGGCGATCATGCTGACCGGGAAGAACAGGACGGTGCCGACGATCAGGCCGCCGGGCGCGCCGACGGAGTCCAGCAGCATGGCCAGCCCGGCCGCGACCTCCAGGACCACGCCGAGCCCCAGCGCGAAGTACAGGAAGGCGGTGTTCTGGGCCACCAGGCTGGCGATCCCGCCCGCGATCAGGCACAGCACCAGAGTCCAGGCCACGGCCCGGGCGTAGGCCAGGGCGAAGGCGCGGGCGCTTTGCTGCCAGGTCGCCTCGGGGGTTGCCATCAGCGCCCATTCTGCGCCACGCGCGACGGCGGCCCGGCGGCTCCCGCCGGGGGTCAGCCCCCGGTGTTGCCGAGCCAGCTCCGGTAGAGCCGGCCGTAGACCCCGCCGGCCCGGACCAGCTCGGCGTGGGTGCCGCGCTGGACGATCCGGCCGGCGTCGAAGACCAACACCGTGTCGGCGGCCTCGGCGCTGGAGAGGCGGTGGGCGATGGTGATGGTGGTGCGGCCTTCGGACAGCCGGCGCATGGCGTCGCCGAGGCGCCGCTCGGTGTCCGGATCGACGGCGCTGGTGGCCTCGTCGAGGATCAGCAGGCCCGGGCTGCCGAGCTGGGCCCGGGCCAGGGCCACGAGCTGGCGCTCGCCCACCGAGAGGTTCTCGCCGCGCTCGCCGGCTTCGGTGTCCAGGCCGTGCGCCAGCGTCGCCACCCAGCGGTCCAGGCCCAGCGCCCGCATGGCGGCGTCGACGTCGGCGTCGCTGGCCCCGGGCCCCCCGGGAAGCCTGCTTCCCGGGGACGCCGAGACCTGGCCGTAGCGGATGTTCTCCCGCACCGTGGCGTTGAACAGGAAGCCGTCCTGGGGGATCATCCGGATCGCCTCCCGCCGCGAGGCCGGGGCCACGTCGCGCAGGTCGACGCCCCCCACCAGGATGCGGCCGGCGGCGGGGTCGGCGAGACGGCAGAGCAGCTTGGCGAAGGTGGTCTTGCCGGAGCCGGTCTCCCCCACCACCGCGACGTGGGCGCCCGCCGGCACCTCCACCTCCAGTCCCTGGAGCACCAGCGGGCCGCCCCGATAGCGATGGTCGACCTCCACGAAGCGCACCGTCAGCGGCCCCTCCGGCAGGGCCACGCCGGGGTCGGGCTCGACCAGCTCGGCCCTCACGTCCAGCAGCGCCTGGACCTTGCGCCAGCCGGCGATCGCGGTCTGGGTCTGGTCGAAGGTCTCGGAGATCTCGGCCAGCGGCTGGAGGAAGAGGCTGACCAGGAACAGGAAGGCCACCACCCGGCCCTCGCTCAGCCCCCACCGCGGCCCGTAGAGGGCTCCGACCAGGACCACCGCCGCCACCGCCAGGGCGCCGAAGAAGTCGCCCACGGGGAAGATGCTGGCGGTGTAGCGGTTGGCGAAGACCTGCGCCGTGTAGCGGTTGGAGATCGCCGCCTTGAGGCGGCGGTCGATGCGCTCCTCGATGCCGTAGGCCCGCACCACGGCGACGCCCATCAGCGACTCCGAGACCTCGGCCATCATCTCTCCGACCCGGGTGCGGACCCGGTCGTAGGCCGCCAGCAGGCCGCGCTGGAGGCGGCGCAGGACCAGGTACAGGGGGGCCACCATCAGCAGGGCGACCAGGGTCAGGGCCCAGGAGTAGAAGGCCATCACCAGCAGGGTCGCGCCCATCAGCACGGTGGTCGTGATCCAGGCGATCGCGCCCCACTCCATGAACTGGCTGAGGCTGTCGATGTCGGCGGTGACCCGGGCCACGTAGGTGCCGCGGCGCTCGGCGTTCTGGTCCGCCAGGCTGAGGCTGTGAATGTGGCTGAAGACGCGCAGGCGGAGGCCGTAGACCGCCCGCTCCGACGCGCTGACCAGCCGGTAGAGGGTGGCCCGGTTGGCCAGGAAGACGACCACGGTGGCCAGCGCCGCGGCCGCGCACGCCGGGTAGACAAAGCCCGTGTCGAAGGTCCGGCCCCCGCCGATCGATTCGTGGGGTGACAGGCCACGGTCGATGATCTGCTGGATCAGGATCGGCACCAGGAGCTGGCCGGCGGCGCCGAGGGTGGCGAAGAGCAGGGTCCAGACCAGGCCGGCGCGCAGCTCCGGACTCTCGCGGAGGCCGCGCCGGAGCACCACGACGGCGCCCGCGCGGGTGGGGTCGTCGTGGAGCTCGTCGGTGGCCACGGCGTGGTTGCTCATGCTCGGGCCAGCTCGTAAGCGCTGACGATGGCCTGGAAGGTGGGGTCGTGCTCGACCTCGGCGGGGGTGCCGCTGGCCACCACCCGGCCGCCGTCGAGGACCACGATGCGGTCGGCCAGGGCGATGGTCGAGGTCCGGTGGGCCACCACCAGCAGGGTGCAGCGGACGTCGCGGCGGAGGCCGTCGAGGATCGCCGCCTCGACGTGGGGGTCGACCGCCGAGGTGGCGTCGTCGAGGATCAGCACCCGGGGCCGGCGGACCAGCGCCCGGGCCAGGGCGATGCGCTGGCGCTGCCCCCCGCTGAGGGTCACGCCGCGCTCGCCGATCACCGCGTCGAGGCCACCGTCGAGCTCGCCGATGAAGCCGTCGGCCTGGGCCAGGCGGGCGGCGGCCCAGACCTCGGCGTCGGGGACGTCGTCGCCCAGCGTGACGTTCTCCCTGATGGTGGCGCCGAAGAGAAAGCTCTCCTGGAAGACCATCGTCACGGCGCGGCGCAGCTCGGCGGGGTCGAGATCGGCGAGGGCCACGCCGCCGACGCGGATCTGGCCGGCGCTCGGTCGCTCCAGGCCGACCAGCAGCTCCAGCAGGGTGCTCTTGCCGCTGCCGGTCGGGCCCACCAGGGCCACCGTCTGTCCCGCCGGCACCTCGAAGCCGAGGTCGTGGAGGACGCGGTTCTCGCCGTAGGCGAAGTCCACCCCGCTGACGGCGATCCCCAGCGGCCCGGCGCCCGCCGCCTCGCCCCCGCCCCGGTCGGGGCGCGGCTCGGGCGCGGCCAGCAGCACCAGGTCCAGGCGCTCGCGGCCGACCACCGCGCGGGGGATGTCGACCAGCACGAAGCCGAGCAGCCGGATCGGCCAGGAGAGCAGCTGGAAGAGGGCCAGGAACTGCACCAGGGTGCCGGTGGTGATGGCTCCGCTGGAGACCCGCCAGGAGCCGACCGCGAGCAGGATCACGTTGCCCAGCACCGGCAGGGCGTCGAATCCGGGCTCGAAGTTGGACCTGATCCGCCCCACCGCCATCCGCTGGTCACGGAGCCGGCCGGCCTCCACGGCCAGCCGCTCGACCTCGGCCCGCTCGCGGCCCAGGGTCTTGACCACCAGGGCCCCGTCGACGCTCTCGTGGGCCACCGCGGAGACGCTGCCGACCTGCTCCTGAGCCCGGGTCATGGCCGGCTCGACCCGGCCCCCGTAGATCCGGTTGAGCACCGCCAGCAGCGGCAGGACGAAGAAGCCGATGACCGCCAGGAAGGGGTCGGTGAGGATCAGCGAGACGGTGGCGAAGACCACCAGCAAGACCACCGCCGTGGAGTACGGGATGGGGTGGAGGACGTTGGTCGCCGCCAGCACGTCGGCCTCGGTGTGGGCGATCAGCTCCCCCGCCGGCCGGGAGCGGTGGTAGGCCAGGGGCAGCTCCCGGTAACGATCCACCACCTGCTCGCGCAGGGTGCGCTCCATCCGCGACGCGGTGAGCCCGGCGAAGAAGCGCCGGAAGACGATCCCGAAGGCCCGCACCAGCGCCACCGTGATGACGGCGAGCGCGCCCAGCACCGCCGCCCGGGTGGTCCCGTGCCCGCTGAAGGCCGGCGCCAGCACCAGGTCGGTGACCCGCCCCAGCACGAAGGCGCTGGCGACGGTGGCCGCGGCGTAGATCGCCGCGCTGCTCACCGCCACCGCGAACGGCAGCGGGTGGGTGCGGACGTAGGAGGCCACGACGCGGAGGCCCCGCAGGAAGGGGCCGCCGCGCCGAGGGCGCGCGAGGACGGCGTCAGAGTTCACCGGAAAACTCTAGCTGCGCCGCCCCGCCGGGGCCTCCGTCAATGGTCTGATCGGGCGAGTGGGAAAATAGTCAGAGGGTCGCTGGTATCCCCTCCGCAGCGACCTCTGACCTCGCGAACCCTGGCTAGCTGCTGGCCCCGTGAGCGACGACGGTGGCGCTCATGGCCGTAGGCCCGGTCACGCAGTTTGCGGAGGAAACCGGGATGAACGTGCCACTGCCCGCACCGGTCGCCTGGCCGCCGTTGCTGATCTCGATCGTGGCGGTCGAACCTGTTCTGAGCCAGAAGAAGTTCCGTGTGACCCCATCGGTGAAGACGATCCTACCCACGGCGCTGCCCGCCGTGGGAACACAGGGCTCGTAATAGCCGTCGATGATTACGGCCGTGACGCCGCTGGAGAGCATCGGGTTCAGCGTGAAGCTGGCGCCGCCGCAACCAGGGGCCAGCAGGCTTCCAATGGAGCACGGATACACCGGGAGATTCGCGATGCCGACCAGGAGAAAGGCGTGGGCTCCCCCTCCGGTTGGCGGCGAATCCACCATGGCGCCGTGGCCAATGACCTGGGAGAAGTTGTAGAAGAGGCAG
>DASZGP010000101.1:0-2394 GCA_035938695.1 Candidatus Dormiibacterota bacterium
CCCGGAAATCGTGCAACACCGGGAGCGCCACGGCCACGTCGACGGCGAAGCGGGCGGCGGCCCCGGCCAGCACGATCGCCAGCACCGCCAGGGTGAAGCGCGGCGACCGGAAGGCGCGCAGCCCGGGAAGGTCCAGCGCGCGCCGGGTCACAGGCCGTAGGACTTGCCGATGATCTCCTTCATGATCTCGTCGGTGCCCGCCCCGATGCGGATCAGGCGGGTGTCGCGCCAGGAGCGCTGGACCGGGTTGTCCATCATGTAGCCGGCGCCGCCGAAGATCTGGATCGCCTTGTCGGCGACGTCGTGGGAGACGATCCCGGCCATCAGCTTGGCCATCGAGATCTCCTTGACCGGGTACTCGCCGCGGTCCCACTTCCAGGCCGTGGCGTAGACCAGCTGGCGGGCGGCCTCGATCTGGGTCGCCATGTCCGCCAGCATGTGCTTGATCACCTGCTGCTGGCCGATCGGCTTGCCGAAGGCCCGGCGCTCGCGGGCGTACTCCAGGGCCCGCTCGAAGGTCAGCTGGGCCCCCGCGACGGCCCCGGCGGCGCCGATCATGCGCTCGCCCTGGAGCTCCCACATGATGTGGTAGAAGCCCTGGCCGACCTCGCCCAGCACCGCCGAGGCGGGCACCCGCATGTCCTCGAAGGCCAGCTCGGCGGTGTCGGAGGACAGCATCCCGACCTTCTCCAGCTTGCGGCTGCGGATGAAGCCGGGGGTGTCGGTGTCGACCACGAAGAGGGTCACGCCCTCGAAGCCCTTGGCCCGCTCGGTCTTGGTCACCAGCACGATGAAGTCGGCCCGGACGCCGTTGGTGATGAACATCTTGCTGCCGTTGATGACGTAGTCGTCGCCGTCGCGGCGGGCCCAGGTCTGGATGTTGGCGACGTCGCTGCCGGCGTCGGGCTCGGTGATCCCCAGGGCCGCCACCTTGGTCCCCCTGAGCGCGGGCACCAGGTAGCGCTGCTTCTGCTCCTCGGTGCCGAACTTGAAGATCGGCGGGGTGGCCATCTCCGCCTGCACCGCCACCGCCATCCCCAGGCCGGCGTTCTGGGACCGGGCCAGCTCCTCGGCCATCACCACCGCCGCGAAGTAGTCGCCGCCCTGGCCGCCGTACTCCACCGGGTAGCGCAGGCCGAGCAGGCCCAGCTCGCCCATCCGGGGGAACACCCAATCGGCGAAATAGGCGTCCCGCTCCCACTCCAGGGCATGTGGCGCCAGCTCGGTCTCGGCGAAGCGGCGGACTGTCGCGCGCAGCTCCTCGTGCTCGGCGGTGAAGTACTGAGTCGTCATATTCACGTCACCTGTTGCGAACCAATCGGGCCATGATCAGCGACGCCGTCGACTCATAATGGGCCCATGAATCGCTTGGCATCATTCCCGGGCAGGTGTTGTTTGCGCCTGTCCGAGCTGGGCGCGGACGAGTCCGGCCAGGGCATGGTGGAGTACGCCTTCATCATCGTCATGGTGGCTCTGGTTGTCATTCTCACCGTCCTCATCATCGGCAACCAGACCAAGAACATGTGGCAGGACATCTCGAACACGCTCACCGGCCACTGAGCGACGGCGGGGGGCAGCCAGCTCCCCGCCGGTCGCGGGCCCTCTAGTCCAAGCGCTCGATTATCGTGCCCGTGCCCATGCCGTGGCCGATGCACATGGTGACCAGCCCGAAGCGCGCCCGCTGGCGCTCCAGCTCGTGCAGCAGGGTGGTGATCAGGCGGGCGCCGGAGCAGCCCAGGGGGTGGCCCAGGGCGATCGCGCCGCCGTTGTAGTTGACCTTCTCGGGGTCGGCGCCGGTCTCCTTGAGCCAGGCCAGGACGACCGAGGCGAAGGCCTCGTTGACCTCGAAGAGGTCGATGTCCGAGAGCTGCATCCCGGCCTTGGCCAGGACCTTGGCGGTGGCCGGGATCGGCCCCTCCAGCATCAGCGTGGGGTCGGTGCCGACGGCGGCGGTGGCCACGATCCGGGCGCGGGGGGTCAGGCCGAGCTCGCGCATCTTGGCCTCGCTCATCACCAGCACCGCGGCCGCGCCGTCGGAGATCTGGCTGGCGTTGCCGGCGGTGATCATGCCGTCGGGCTCGAAGGCCGGCTGGAGTGAGGCGATCTTCTCGTAGGAGCCACCCCGGCGGGGGCCCTCGTCGGTGTCGACCAGGGCCCGGTCGCCGTTGCTGCCGACCGTGACCGGGACGATCTCCCGCCGGAAGCGCCCCTCGTCGATGGCGGCGATGGCCTTCTCGTGGCTGGTGAAGGAGAAGCGGTCCTGGGCCTCGCGGTCGATGCCGTACTTCCTGGCCACCCGGTTGGCGGACAGCCCCTGGGGGATGATCTCGTAGAGGTCGGCCAGGCGAGGGCTGATGGGGCCGGCGCTGTCGCCCAGGGGGTCGGGGTTCATCA
>DASZGP010000102.1:0-8080 GCA_035938695.1 Candidatus Dormiibacterota bacterium
GTGCCGGTGGCGGCGGTGAAATCGGGATAGTAGGCGTACTTGATGCCGTCGCCGTCCTGGACCGGCGCGGCCTCGCCGGCGAAATAGCTCCAGGAGGCGCCGCCGACGTCCTCGGCCGAGGCGAAGTAGATCTTGCCGCCGAACCACCAGCGGGTCAGGTAGGTGGCCACCGGCAGGGCCGGCGGGGTGACCGCGCCGACCGCGTCGAGGTTCTTGACCTTGAGGGTTACCTTGATGCTCCCGTCAGGCGTCCGCGAGATCGCGCTGGACTGGAGGTTGAGGGCGTCGACGCTGGGCCCGGGCCCCGCCGGCGAGACGAACGGGACCGGGTTCTGGTGGTCGGGCCGGCTGGAGCTGTTGGTGGGGACCGGGATCGCCGGGACCTGGCCCACCGCGCTGTAGAGGCTGGGGCCGGTGGCCTGGCGCACCATGGCGGCGAACGACGGCTCCGCCAGGGGGCCGCCGGCGGCCAGGTCGCCGAGCTGGTTGTTGCCGTCGTCGAAGGCGATCAGGGCTCGCCCGCTGGCGTCGAGGTTGACCTTGAAGAAGTCGCCCAGCTGGCGGTCCCCCTGGGGCCCGGAGACGGTGGAGCAGAAGAGCCCCTGCTGGCAGACCGCGTCGACGTGGTTGGGCCGGTCGGTGGCCAGCGCCTGGGACCAGGTCGGGTTGGGGCTGAGCCCGTTCAGGGTCTGCTCCATGTAGAGGTTCCAGGGCCCGAAGTTGTTGTCCGGCACGTCGGCGACCGGCGAGCCGTAGAAGGCCAGGTCGACGCGCCCGGTATCCCCGGCGGCCAGCCAGGGCATGATGGCCGTGCGGACCGGGGCCCCGTTGACCGTCACCGGCGTGCTCCAGGTCCGGCCCTGGTCCTGGGAGGTGGTGTAGTTGAGCTGGTATCCGGGCTTGTTGGGCTTGGTCGGGTCGGGGGGGTTGACCCAGGCGAAGTAGAGGTTGCCGGCGCGATCGGCGGCGACCGTCGGGAAGAGCACGGCGTCGGCCCCGGCCAGCACCACCCGCTCCACGACCGTGGTGGCCGCGTCGGGGTTGATGACCGCCACCTCGAGGTTGTTGTTGGCCCGCATCGGGAGGTAGGTGTTGCCCCGGCCCGAGCCGGTGTTGTCGGTGATCGGCGCGCCCGCCACCTGGACGTCGGTCATGCAGGCCACGCCGACGCCGCCGGTGGTGCAGAGGTCGCTGAAGGCGATCTGGGTGGCGCCCGCGCTGCCCGGGGTGGTGGCGTAGGTGGCGTACTTGATGTGCTCGCCGTAGAAGGCCTGGTCGACCGGCGTCCCGGGGGTCAGCAGGCCGTCGCGGTAGATCAGCCACTCCCGGCCGTGGACGGTGTCGGTGGTCATCCACTGGCGGTCGGCGAAGGACCCCACGGCCACCACCAGGTTGGAGAGGCAGCTGGGGACGAAGGTATTGCCATGGTCGGAGCTGAGGCCGACGGGCACCTCTGGCGCGTATCCCAGGTCGCCGAAGTAGATGTCGTTGACCGGGGTGGTGGCGACGTCGATGTCGCCACCGCCACTGCAGGGGGTGGTCTTGCCGACGCCCGGCAGGCCCAGGGTGTTGAAGGTCTGGCCGCCGTCGTCGCTGCGCTCGATGAAGGCCTGGGTGGTGACGAAGCCGAAGATCGGGGTCTCGTAGACCGTGCCGTCCTGGCTGACCTGGAGCCCGGGCTCGAAGCCCAGCCGGAAGGGATCGGCCAGGGTCTCGCGGCCGAAGCTGATCCCGCCGGTCGGCCGGAGCGGCGGCCCGGCGGCGGGCGCCGCCTCCGCGGTGGACATCGAGACCCCCATCGCCAGCGCCAGCCCGGCCGCCCCCGCAGCGTGCTTCAGATCCATCGCTCCAGCCTCCCGCGGCCCCTTCGCGAACCGTCCTCCCAGTCTACCCGCGAGCGCCGGGGGCCCCGGCGCCGGTGATTCAGGCGCCCCCGCTGGGCGGGGTCGGGGGTGGGCTGGGCTCGACCAGGTGGAGGCGGAAGAGCATCCGGTTGTAGTCCTGCAGCCAGGGGTCGCAGGTGATCAGGGTCAGGTTCCGGGAGGTCGAGGGCTGGAGCAGCGACACGTCGTTGGGCGAGACGATGCGCCTGAACTCCACCACGTAGATGAAGGTGTGGCCGTCCTTGGTCTGCAGCACCACGGTGTCGCCGGGGCCGAGCTGGTCGATGTCGCGCCAGGAGAACTCGCGGTGGAAGGCGACCAGCACGTTGCCCACCTGGCCCGGCGCGGGCGAGGTCCGGTAGTGGACCATCGGCGCCCGCTTGAGGCCGGTCCAGTCGCTGTCGATGGCCACCATGGACCGGTTCAGCTTGGGCACCGTCAGCTCCAGGTAGCAGTCCGGGCAGACCGCCGGCGCGCCGCTGGCCGCCGGGCTGGGCACCGCCTCGGGTCCGGCGGCGGCGGCGACCAGGTCGTGCCAGCCCTGGGTCTGGGCCTGGGTCGCCTGGCCCTGCCCGCGGACCTCCTGGACGAACTGCCACACGGTGAAGCCACCGACCACGATCAGTGCCACCCCGACGGCGCGGACCACCCAGCGAACCATGTGCCTAGGTATAACGCGCCGGGACGAGAGGGCTTGCGAGCGCTAGGGGTAGATGCCGCGGACGGCGGTCGCCTTGGCCACCTTGTCGACCGCCACGCAGTAGGCCGCGGTGCGCATCGGCACGTCCCGCTTCTGGCTCTGGGCGAGCACCTCGTGGAAGGCCCGGGAGACGATGTGGCGGAGGCGCTGGTTGATCTCGGACTCCTCCCAGAAGAACTCCTGGAGATCCTGGACCCACTCGAAGTAGGAGACGGTCACCCCGCCGGCGTTGGCCACGATGTCGGGGATCACCATCACCCCGCGCCCGCCCAGGATGTCGTCGGCCTCGGGGGTGGTGGGACCGTTGGCGCCCTCGGCGACGATCCGGGCCTTGACCCGGCCGGCGTTCTCGGCGGTGATCACGCCCTCCAGGGCGGCCGGCACCAGCACCGTGCAGTCCAGCTCCAGGAGCTCCTCGGGGCTGATCAGGTCGGCGCCGGGGAAGCCGGCCAGGGTGCCCTCGCGGGCCTTGAAGCGTTCGACCTCCCAGATGTCCAGGCCGTGGCCGTTGTAGATCGCGGCGCCGGAGTCGCTGACCGCCAGGACGGTCATCCCGGCCTCGCGGGCCAGCAGCCGGGCCGACGCCGAGCCGACGTTGCCGAAGCCCTGGACCACGGCCGTCGACTCCCGGCCCCTGAGGTTGAGGTGGTCGAGGGCCTCCAGGACGCAGAAGGTGAGGCCCCGCCCGGTGGCGTCGACACGCCCCTCGGAGCCGCCCACGGCCAGCGGCTTGCCGGTCACCGTGGCGGGCACCGAGTAGCCCTTGTGCATCGACATGGTGTCCATGAACCAGGCCATCATCTGGGCGTTGGTGCCGACGTCGGGCGCGGGGATGTCGGACTCGGGGCCGACGATGATCGAGATCTCGGTGGCGTAGCGGCGGACCAGGCGCTGCTGCTCGGCCAGGCTGAAGCTCTTGGGGTCGCAGACCACCCCGCCCTTGGCGCCGCCGTAGGGCAGGCCGACCACGGCGCACTTCCAGGTCATCCACATGGCCAGCGCCTTGACCTCGTCGAGGGTCACCTCGGGGTGGAAGCGGAGGCCGCCCTTGGCCGGGCCGCGGGCCAGGTTGTGCTGCACCCGGTAGCCGTCGAACATCTCGATCCGGCCGTCGTCCATCAGCACCGGGAAGTGGACGATCAGCTCCCGCTTGACCTCCCGCAGCACCTTGCGCATGTCGCCCTCGAGGTCGAGGACGTCGGCCGCGCGGTCGAACTGGGCCTGGGCGATGTCGTAGGCGCTGGCCCGGGGATCGCTCACCTCCCTATCATCGCCTAACGCACGTGAAAGACAAGCCGACGCTCTGGACCTTCCTGCCCGGCGACAACGTCACCCGCCTGGTCACCGTGCTGGCGATCACCTTCCTGCTCACCGCCGCCGTCACGGCGCAGATCAAGGCCCAGGTGATCACCCCCTCCAACCAGGTGGCGCGCAACCAGGAGCTGGTCAACAGCGTGCAGGCGCTGGAGCGCGACAACTCCGGGCTGCGGGCCCAGATCGGGCAGATCACCGGCAGCGTGGGGTCGCTCTCGGCCCAGCTGGCGCAGCGGTCGGACGCCGCCCGGGCGGTCGAGGCCCAGATCAACCAGGAGCGGCAGCTGGCGGGGGCGACCAAGGCCGAGGGGCCGGGGATCTCGGTCGACCTCGCCGCCGGCCGCGACCCCAAGAACCCCGGCGACACCCGGCAGCAGTGGCAGGTGGGCTACGTCGACCTCCAGGACGTGGTCAACCTGCTCTGGAGCGCGGGCGCCGAGGCGATCGCCGTCAACCGCCAGCGGGTGGTGCCGTCGAGCAGCTTCTACGTCGCCGGCCAGGACGTGCTGCTCAACGGCGTCCACCTCTCCGGGCCGTACCACCTGGAGGCCATCGGCGACACCGCCCGCTTCAACCAGGTGCTGGGCGACGACAACAACCTGGCCGACCTCAAGTCGCGCTCCGAGCTTTACTCCCTGAAGCTGGCCTGGCAGGGTGAGCGCGACCTCCGGCTGGCCGCCTTCGACGGCGCTTTCGTGGTGAGGTACGCGGTTGCAGGCCAGTGAGCGGATGCCCCGCTCCCAGCTCGCCGCGATCCTCGCGGTGGTCGCGGTGCTGGGCTTCCTGTTCGCCCTCCAGGTGCGCTCCGAGGCCACCGCGCAGCTCTACCTGACGGGCCAGGACAACGTCACCCTGGGGCTGCTGATCACCGGCCTCTCGCAGGCCAACAACCGGCTCCTGCTGGCCCGGGTCGACCTCTCCGACCGCGAGGCCAAGCTGCAGGCCGACCTCAACTCCGCCGGCGGCTCCCCCGACGCGCTCCGCGCCGAGCTCTTCCAGCTCCAGGTGGTCAACGGCGTGGTCCCGGTGCACGGGCCGGGGATCGAGCTGACGGTGGGCTTCAACCTCCACGCCTTCGACCTCCAGGACCTGACCAACATTCTGCGCCAGATCGGCGCCGAGGCGATCGCCGTCAACGGCCACCGGGTGACGGCGCGGACGGTGATCGCGGAGGCCAACGGCAAGCTCCTGATCGACGGCAACCCGGTCTCGGCGCCGCTCCGGGTCGACGCCATCGGCGATCCCCAGGCGCTCGACGACGGGGCCCAGTCGATCGTGGCCTCGCTCAGCCCGCGCGGCTCCACCGGGCTGCTCCAGGTGCCGGCGATCCACATCGCCGCCGTGGCTCCCGACCGCCCGGTGGTCTACAGCAGCTTCCCCCAGTAGAATCCCGGCTATCGGGCGTCGCGTTCGACGCCCTGGGAAGGGTGGCCGGCTGGGATTGTCGCCGGTCGCTGATCAGGATTCGGCCGGCCGTCGCCGCGCCGAGGGAGGAGAACAATGGCCGTCAAGCCCAACCGTCTGTCGATCCGCGTCGAGACCGTCCGGGAGCTGAGCGGGGTCGCCGGCGGCGCCCTCACCGGCACCACGACCTACACCCTCATCACCTGTCCCTGCATCCCCGAGTCGTACCAGAGCGGCTGCGGGCCGGACCTGCTGTCCCAGCACGGCTGCGCCTGACCCGGCGATGACCCGGCGCCGCCCTCTCTCGGGGGCGGCGCCCCCAGCCCTGCCGGCACTCGCCGCGCGGGCTCAGGAAGCCTGCTGCACGTCCTCCGGCGGCGTGCCCTTCCGGGCCGGCCGGCTGCGGTAGGCGACCTCTCGGTCGAGCAGCTCCAGGGCGGTGGCCAGCCGGTCCCAGCGGGCGTCCCTGGCGCCCACCTCCAGCGGCGCCGCGGCCCGGGCCTGGAGCACCTGGGAGATGATCTGGGGGTCGTAGCCGGCGCGCTTGACACGGCGCAGCTGCTCCCGCACCAGGGAACGGCGCAGGGTCATCCCGTGGCGGGCCAGGATGGCCTGGTTGCGGTCGAAGTTCTCCTCCAGCTCGACCACCACCGACTCGTAGCCGTGGCGCGCCACCAGCATCCGCGAGGAGTAGCGCATGGGGTTGCTGAAGAACATCCGGGCGTCGGTGCGCTTGGGCTCGATCAGCACCACGTCGACCTCGGGGTGGGCCCGGCGGAGCTGCTTGAGGTGATAGTGGAGGCCGGCGTGGAGCATGGTCCGGGAGACCTGGTTGGTGATCGCCGAGAAGCCCTTGTCGCTGACCCGCTCGGCGTCCTCGCCCAGCTTGGGGATGTGGCGCTCGCGGTTGTCGAAGGGCACCAGGGGGTTGACGCAGACGATCAGGTCGGCGCCGTGCTCGACCGCCACGTCGAGGCTGGCGGTGCCGCGCACGCCACCGTCGACGTAGTCGTGGCCGCCGATCCGCACCGGGGCGTAGACCACCGGGATGGCGGCCGAGGCGGCGGCCGCCAGGGAGATCGGCGGGTCGGTGTCGTGGCCGTGGCCGAAGAGCTTGCGGCCGCCGGTGTCGAGGTCGGTGGCGATGATCACCAGCTCCCGCCGGAGCCGGTCGAAGACGTCGGTGTTGTCGGTCAGGGTGAAGATCCGGGCCAGGTAGTCGGCGATCGCCTCGCCGCGCAGGAAGCCTGACGGCAGGGCGTCGGCGAAGAGCGCGACGAAGTCCATCAGGTCCATGTCGCGCAGGTGGCGGAGGTAGTGGGCGAGGGCGTGGGCGGTGGTCAACGGCAGCCCCACCGCCTTGCGGGCCAGCTCCTCGAAGTTGGGCCGGAAGACGTCGCCCCGGTTGAGGTTGAGCGGCCCCGCCTCGCCGGAGACCGCCCGCAGCAGGTCGCGGGTGCGCAGCCCGTTGGCCATGCAGGAGGCGATGATCGCGCCGGCGCTGGTGCCGACGTAGAGGTCGAAGTCGTTGACCGAGCGGTCGAGGAGCGCCTCGTTGAGGGCTCGCAGCGCGCCGATGTGGTAGACGGCGCCGGTCAGACCGCCGCCGGAGAGGACGAGGGCGGTGCGGCCGGTCATCCCCGGCTCCGGCTCCCGGGCGGCGGCGGGGGCCGGCGCTCCAGCCGGTCGGCCAGCTCCTCGACCCGGGCGGTCAGGTCGCGGAGGCGGCGATCGAAGCGGTCGAGGTCGCGCTGGGTGGGGATGTTGAGCCGGCGGAGGGTGCGCTCCATGGCCTCCTCGAAGGCCTGCTCCGGGGGCCGGACGACCCGCTGCTCGGCCTTCTGGAGGAGGTCCTGGCCGGCGCTGATGGAGGTCCGCACGGCACCCCTGACGAAATCCTGGGGACCCTTGACCAGCTGCTGCAGCACGCCCTCGGGGAGCGCCCCGCCGTGCTTCCGCTCGGTGTCCAGGAGGATCTGGGAGAGGGTGACCTTGGTCAGGTCCTCGCCGCTGGTGCGGTCGACCACCTTGATCTCGTCGCCCTCCCGGAGCAGCTCGCCGATCCGCTCCAGGGTGACGTAGCGCCGGGAGCGGGTGTCGTAGAGCTTGCGGTTGGAGTATTTCTTTATCAGCCTGACGCCGGTCGCGTCACCGTCGGCCATCGCCGAGGCCCTAGACGCGGTCCTGGCGGCTGAGCAGCGCCTCGACCTTGCGGGTCAGGACGTCGACGCTCTGGTTGAGGCGCTCGATGTCCGACCGGGAGGGGATGTTGACCCGGTTCAGGATGTCCTCGATCCGACTCTCGACGAAGCGGTCGAGGCGGTCGGCCTCCTGCTGGGCCCGGTCGCCGGCGCGCTCGCGGGCCCCGCGGACCTCGCCGAGCAGCCGCTCGGCCTCGCGCTGGCCGATCTGGCCGCCACGGACCAGCTCCGAGACCAGCTTGTCGGCCTGGGACTGGGCCAGCCCGACGGGCGCCTGGAGGACGTTCAGGACCAGGTCCAGCCAGCCGTTGCGGGCGGCCGGCGCCTCGACCTCGGGGCGGCGGGGAGCCGGGTGGTCGGCGCGGGCCGGGGCACGGCGGGGGCGGTCCGGCCCGGCGGCGCGGGGACGGTCCGGCCCGGCGGCGCGGGGGCGGTCGAAGCCGGCCGCGCGGCGGGGGCCGCGGGCGGCGAAGTCGTCGGCGCCCGCCCGGCGGGGAAGCGCGTCCGGCGGACCGTCGGCCCGGCGCGGCGGGCGGCGGGGTCCGTCGCCGGCGTCGCCACGCCGGGGGAAACCCGAG
>DASZGP010000103.1:0-7485 GCA_035938695.1 Candidatus Dormiibacterota bacterium
GTCGACTCCAGGTCGTCGGGCTTCTTGACCCCCATGTTGATGGTCAGGTGGGCCTGGGGGTCGAGGTCGAGAAGCAGGACGCGCTGGCCCCGCTCGCTCAGGCCGGCCCCGAGGTTGACGGCGGTGGTGGTCTTGCCGACCCCGCCCTTCTGATTGGCGATGGAGATGACCCGAGCCATACCTGGCTGAGTTTACCCTCCACCCCGCGAATCGTGAATTCGGCGGTCAATATACTCGACGGGTGAACGTCGCCCAGGCGATCGTGCCCGCCCTGACGGTGGCCGTCAGCCTCGCCTTCTCGATGCAGGTCTTCGGCCAATACCAGGCCCGGCGGCGCACCCACCAGCTGGCCTGGGCCCTGGCCCTGCTGTTCTACGCCATCGCCGCGCTGCCCGAGGTGCTCGGCAGCCTTAACGGCTGGAGCGACCTCGACTACCGCTTCTACTACCTCTTCGGCGCCATCCTCCTGGTGCCCTGGCTGGCGCTGGGGACGGCCGAGCTGCTGGTCAAGAACGCGATCGCCCTGACCGCCTACCGGGCCTTCGTCGCCCTGGTCACCGTCGCCGGGCTGGTGGCGATGGCCAGCGCCACCCTGCACGGCGCCTACCTGGGAGTCTCCCACCCGCCGGACAACTGCGCCATGTACTGCCCCCACGACACCGGCTACGCCTTCGGCAACGTGCTGGCGGTGATCGCCGCGGCGGTCGGCAACACCCTCGGCACCGTGGTGCTGGTGGTCGGGGCCGGGTACTCCGCCTGGCGCACCTACCGGGCCGGGCTGCCCCGGCAGCTGACCTACGGCAACGTGCTGATCCTGGTCGGGGCGCTGGTGGTCGCCGGGATCGCCACCCTGACCCGGATCGGGCAGTACGAGTTCTTCTACGCCGGCCAGGCGGCGGGCGTCGCCATCATCTACGCCGGCTTCCTGCTGATCGGGAGCGCGGCGGCGGTCCGCTCCCAGCCGGCCTGACCGCCCCGGGCGCGGCTGACCGCCGGTGCTCGACCTGGTCCTGGCCCTGGTCCTGGTGGCCGCCGTCTTCATCGGGCTCCGCCGCGGCCTGGTCGGCCCGCTGGTCGGCGAGCTCGGCTTCCTGGTCGCCGTCGTCCTGACCATCCGCTTCCACGCCCAGGCCGACCGGCTCCTGACCGGCGTCCCGGAGTGGCTGGTGACGCCGGTGATGACCATCCTGCTGACGATCGTGATCGGCATCCTGACCCGCCCGCTGGTGGGGCTGCTGCGGCGCGTCCCGGTGATCGGCTCGATCGACCGGTCGGCCGGCGCCGCCGCCAACGGCGTGTTGGCCTTCCTGCTGATCTACTGGGCCATCGGCGCCGTCCTCGACTTCGACCGCCAGGTCTACCCGACGCTGCGCACCGGCCTGATCACCGCCCAGCAGATCGAGCAGTACCGCGGGGTGATCGCCGCCAACCCGGTCGCCAAGCAGTACGCCAACGACGCCCAGATCCGCCAGGCGGAGCGGATCGCGGCCCAGAACCCGCTGCCGGTGCGGGCGCTGCAGCAGGTCGAGCAGTTCCTCGACTTCTACGTCCGCGACGTCCGCGACCCCTTGCTCGGATCGAAGCTCGCGCCCATCATCAACGACCTGGGCGGGCGGCTGCCCCTGGTCGGCCACCCGCGGCCCTGGCTCCAGCCGTTCGGAAGCTGAAAGGAGACGGATTGCTTGACCTCAGCCTGACCCCCGAGCAGGAGCTGCTGGTGGAGACCACCCGCCGCTTCGTCCGCACCGAGTTCCCCGACGAGATCAGGGAGAACGACCGCCTCCAGCGCTACAACCCGCAGACCTTTCCCAAGCTGGCCCGCCTGGGGCTGGCCGGGGTCTCGGTGCCCAAGCGCTACGGCGGCAGCGGCATGGACTACCTCGCCCTGGGGCTGGTGATGGAGGAGCTGGAGTACGTCGACGCCGCGCTGCGGACGGCCTGCTCGGTGCACAACGGGCTCTGCAGCACCGGGGTCTGGCAGTGGGGGACGGAGGAACAGAAGCAGCGCCTGCTGCGGCCGCTGGCCGAGGGCCGCAAAATGGGCGCCTTCGGCCTGACCGAGCCCGACGCCGGGTCCGACGTGGCGGCGATGCGGGCCACCGCCCGGCGCGAGGGCGACGTCTACGTGCTCAACGGCGAGAAGGCCTGGGTCAGCTTCTGCGACCACGCCGATTTCTTCCTGGTCTTCGCCAAGACCGACCCCGGCGCCGCGCATGGTGGCATCACCGCCTTCCTGCTGGAGCGCGAGGGGGCCCGTGGCTTTTCCACCCGCGGCTACCACGACAAGCTCGGGCTGCGCGCCGGCAACACCGGGGCCCTGATCTTCGAGGACGTCGAGATCCCCGCCGCCAACCGCATCGGCGAGGAGGGGCAGGGGTTCAAGATCGCCATGTCCTGCCTCGACGTGGGGCGCTACACCGTGGCCGCCGGCGCGGCGGGGGCGATCAAGGCCTGCCTCGACCTCTCGGTCGACTTCTGCCACTCCCGCCGGACCTTCGGCAAGGAGATCGGCCGGCACCAGCTGGTCCAGGCCCGGATCGCCGCCATGCAGCGCGACTACGACATCGCCCGGATGCTCTACTTCAAGGTCGCCTGGATGAAGAACACCGGGCAGCGCAACACCCGCGAGACCAGCGTCGCCAAGTGGTTCGCCACCGAGGCGGCCTTTGCCGCCGCCGACTCCGCGATCCAGGTCTTCGGCTCCTCGGGGTTCTCCGGCGAGTACCCGGTGGAGCGCATCCTGCGTAACGCCCGGGCCCCCCGGATCTACGAGGGCACCACCGAGATCCACCAGCTGATGCAGGCCGACTACGCCCTGGGCTACCGCGAGGACAGGGAGCTGGAGCACCCGCTGCCGGCCTACGACCCGGAGCAGGTTTGACCGGGCTCAGACGTCGCCACCGCCGGCCGGCGGCAACTTTCGCCACGGGCCAGGCTGTCGCCGGCCCGCATCGGGGCCGGATGGACGCCGGCCCACGCCGGGCCTGATGGCCGCCGGCTCCAGCCCGGGCGAGCCGGCCGCCGATCCCCGCGCGGCGATGGGCGAGCCGCGCTGGGTGGAGGTCCTCGGCCGCCCGGCGCGCTACCTCTCCTGTGGCGAGGGCGAGCCGATCCTCCTGGCCCATGGCTGGATCGGCAGTGCCGAGAACTTCCACAAGTGGATGCCGGCCCTGGCCGGCCGGCGGCGCATGGTCATCCCCGACCTGCCCGGCTTCGGCGAGACCCCGCCGCTGGCCGGCGAGCACTCCATCGCCGCCCTGGCGGGATGGCTGCTGGAGTTCGCCGACGCCGCCGGGCTCCAGATGTACGACCTCGGCGGCCTCTGCCTCGGCGGCACCGTGGCGCTGGAGGCGGCCCGGCGGGAGCCGGCCCGGGTCCGCCAGCTGGTGCTGCACACCCCGATCTACGCCCGCCGCGCCCTGGCCGCGTCCTTCAAGCTGCAGACCAGCTTCTTCCTGACCCCCGGGGTCTACCAGGTGGCCTCGGGGCTGAGCCGGAGCCGGCTGGTCAGCGACCTCTACAAGCGCTTCTTCGTGGAGGGCGCCGACGTCGACGCCTTCGACGCCCAGGTCAATTTCGACAACCAGGTGCGCTCCTCGCCGCGGGCCGCCCGCGAGTGGCTCAGGGACGCCCTCCGCCAGGACTACGAGGCGTGGCTGCGGGGCTGGGACCAGCCGGTGCTGATGGTGGTGGCGGCCGACGACCACCTCCTCGACCTCGGCGCCATGCAGCGGCTCTGCGAGGGGATGCGGACCGCCGAGGTGGTGATCGTGCCCGACGCCGGCCACGGCTGGAACGAGGCCCTGGTCCGGGCCCAGGCGGCGGCGATATCCGGCTTCCTCTCTCGGGAACCGCTGTGACCGCCCGCCCGGAGGTGTCCGGCGCCACCGGCCTGCCGCCGCCACCCGCCGCGCCCCGGCCCACCCCGGCGCGCTAGGTGCCGCGCCCCGAGCTCGGCCTGCCGGCGGGCGTCGACGTGCTGGTGATCGGCGCCGGCGCGATCGGCTGCAGCGTGGCCTACAACCTGGCCGAGCGCGGCGTCGGCAACATCCTGGTGGTCGACCGGGGCGGCATCGGCGAGGGCTCCACGGGCCGCTGCGCCGGCGGGGTGCGGGCCCAGTTCGGCACCGAGGTCAACGTCCGCATGGGCATCCTCAGCCGCCGCCTGCTGCTGGAGTCCGAGCATCGCCTGGGGCGGCCGTCGGATTTCCGCCAGATCGGCTACCTCTTCTGCGCCCCCACCGAGGCGACGATGGCCGAGCTGCGATCCAACGTCGAGATGCAGCGGCGGGTGGGCCTGGAGGACGTCCGCCTGGTCTCGCCGGAGGAGATCGCCGCGCTGGTGCCGGGGCTGCGGGTCGACGACCTGGCCGGCGGCACCTTCTGCCCCAGCGACGGTGTCGCCGGCCCCAACGAGGTGACCTTCGCCTACGCCCACGCGGCCCGGCAGCGTGGCGTCACCGTGCTGGAGGGGGTCGAGGTGACCGGGCTGTCGGTGGCCCCCGGCGGCTGCCGGGTCCAGACCAGCCGGGGCGAGATCAGGGCCGCCCGCGTGGTCTGCTGCGCCGGCGCCTGGTCCCGCCAGGTCGGCCGGTGGGCCGGCGTCGACGTACCGGTCGCGCCCTACCGCCGCCACATCTTCGTCACCCAGCCCTTCGACGCCATCACCCGCCGGACCCCGATGACCGTCGACGCCCACACCACCTTCTACTTCCACCCCGAGGGCGACGGCGTCCTGCTCGGGATGAGCGACCCCGCCGAGCCCGAGGGCTTCCGCACCGACGTCGACTGGGACTTCCTCGGCCACCTGGTCCAGCACGCCGTCGAGCGCTTCCCGGCCCTGGAGCGCGCCGAGATCATGACCGGCTGGGCCGGCCTCTACGAGATCACCCCCGACCACCAGGCGATCCTCGGCGAGGCCCCCGGCGCCCCCGGCCTCTGGCTCTGCTGCGGCTTCTCCGGCCACGGCTTCATGCAGGCGCCCGCCGCCGGCGAGCTACTCGCCGACCTGATGACCGGCCGCCCCCCGGCCTTCGACGTCTCCAGCCTCCGCCCCTCGCGCTTCGCCGAGGGCGCCTTCGCGGTGGAGACCGCGATCATCTGACCGGGCGTCGCGCCGTCGTGGCGCCGTCCGGCGGCGGCTCGGCCTAGGCCGTGGCCGGGATCGGCCCCGGCGTGTGGTGCGAGCAGGTCAGGCGCATGGTGGCGCTGGGGAACGAATAGAAGTAGCTGCAGAAGAGGTAGTAGGGCTGCCCGGACTCGTCAACCCGCCGGTTGTCCGGATTCACCCCCATGGGCGCCTCGTCCACGCTGACGATGCGGCGGTGGACGCAACTCTCGCAGATCTTCAAAGGTCGCTCGGCTCCTGCCTGTCGGTCGAGATACCCCGGTCTCGTCCGAGGGCTCCGATTATATTGCCGCCCTGCCGCCGGGACGGCAATGCTTCGTTGCTAGACTGCCCATCCATGCGCTGGCGAGCCGCGGCGGGCGGCGCCGTTCTGATGACTCTCCTGCTGGCCGGCTGCGGCGTCCAGATGCCCTGGACCCCGGCGGCTTCGATGGACGGCGCCAGCATCTCGATGGCCGACTACCAGGCGCGCCTGAAGCTGCTCCGCTACCTCCACGACAAGCAGGTCCTGGGCGACACCGGCCGCCCCGCGCCCTCTCCCAACACCACCGCCGGCCACGCCGACGAGCTCAAGCTGGAGGACGAGGCCGTCGCCGCCCTGGTCGACGAGACCCTGATCTCCCAGGAGGCCACCCGCCGCCACCTGGGGGTCAGCGAAGCCGAGGTCCAGGCCCAGGTCGACAGCGCCCGCAAGCTCTTCGCCACCCAGGCCGACTTCGACAAGGCCCTCAACGACTACGGCTACACCGCCGACCAGCTCCGCGCCCAGCTCCGCGCCCGGATCACCGAGGTCAAGGTTGAGAACTCCCTGGCCGCCGACCGCGCCGCCAAGGTCGTCGCCGCGCTCAAGGGCGGGGCCACCTTCGCCTCGGTGGTCAAGACCTACAGCGACCTCAAGTCGACGTCGCCGGACGGCGAGCTGGACCTCAACCCCAACGCCCAGACCAGCATCGACGCCAAGGTCAAGCCGGCCATCGACGCCCTCACACCAGGCCAGACCACCGCCGCCGTCCAGGGCGTCAACGGCTTCTACGTCGCCCGGCTGGTCAGCCGCACCGCCGACGAGCTGAGGGTGGACGTGGTCTACGTCTTCGCCCCGGATGCGCTGCACTACCGCACCCAGGACCGCCCCGCGTGGTTCGTCTCGTTCCTCTCCGGCCTGGAGAAGAGCGCCCACGTCCACTACAACGTGGGCTCCCGCGCCGGGTAGCCGTTGCGCTGCTTCATCGCGCTGGGCTGGCGGGAGGGGCCGGCCGCCGCGCTGGAGCGCTGGCTGGACCAGACCCGGGCCGAGTTCCCGGAGCTGGCGGTGACCCCGGCGGAGAACCTCCACCTGACGATGGCGTTCCTCGGGGAGGTTTCGCTTGAACTGGCCGGCGCCGCCGGGGAGGCGATGGCTCTGTCCTGGGCTTCCGAAGGCGATGGGTGGCCGCTCCGCTGGGGCGCGCCGGGTGTGTTCCCGTCGCGATCGCGGCCACAGGTCCTGTGGCTTGGGGTGGACGACGCCGACGGCCGGCTGGATGAACTGCACCGGTCCCTGTCGGCGGCGCTGCGGCGAGGCGGGCTGCCCGTCGAGGCCCGCCCCTACCGCCCCCACCTGACCCTGGCCCGGCTCCGCCGGCCGGCGCCCGATCGGGATCGGCGGGAAGCGATCCTCGCCCACCTCGCCACCCTCCCCCCGCTGCCGGACTCCCGGGTCGCCTCGCTGATCCTCTACCGCAGCTTCCTGGGTGGCCGCCACGCCGTCCACCAGCCCCTGCGAACGGCCGGTATGATCTAGGGCGCCAGCGCCCATAGCTCAGTGGATCAGAGCGTCTGACTACGGATCAGAAGGTCGGGAGTTCGAATCTCTCTGGGCGCGCCACCCCTCCCATTTGATCTCAGTAGAAGCGTCTGACACGGCTGTCACCAGGTGTGAATTTCTACCTTCTTCGTCGTGGTTTGTCGCTCCTGAACTGCGGAATCGTGGTAAAATCGCTGCAAGATCAGAAGGCTCGTTGGAGCGTTTTCGAGGGGGAATCAGAAGATGGCACGAACCGCGGTCAAGGTGGTCGAACCCGGGAGCCTGGGAAGGCTCGTCGACGAGTACCTGGCCTCCTGCAAGGCCAGGGGCCTGTCGCCCAAGACGATCGAGACGGGCTATGGGTGGCCGCTGAAGAAGATCCTGCTGCCGTTCTGCGAGACCGAGGGGATCGACCAGGTGAGCAGGCTGACCCGCCCGGTGCTCGACCGCCTCTCGACCAGCCTGATGGATGGCGGCGGGGTGACCAACCGGCCTCTCTCGCGGCACACCGTCCACACCTACATGCGGACGGTCAACGTGTTCCTCAACTGGGCCAAGAACGCTGGCGAGAAGG
>DASZGP010000104.1:0-2281 GCA_035938695.1 Candidatus Dormiibacterota bacterium
ATCGACCTCGAACAGCTCAACGGCTGCTACGTCGACGGCAACGGGAGCTGCAGCGCGGCGGGCTGGACCGGTACCGTGCTCATCTCTGAGGGGCAGGGCTCCGACTCCTACCAAGGGATGATCACCGTCGTATGGGCCGGAGCCGTCGGTACCGTGTCCGGCGTCCTGATGGAGTCGGAGGGAGCTGAGGTTCCAGTCGAGGTCGGCCCACTCACCGGCACCATGACATCACCGGCGATGGTCGATCACTGCAACGGCAACTTCGCCGTCTCGGGGAACTACTCGACCAACGTCTGACATCGGGTCCGAGGTGGCCGGCTCAGCGCGCGCCGGCCACCTTCCCTAAGTGGACTAAGTTCGTGGACCAAGGCATCCTTGGGGCCACATGAACGTGCATGAGGCCAAGACTCAGTTCTCCCGGAGCTACGGGCTACGGCGTCGAGGTGCTGAGGGCGTGATCCACACGCGCCGCCGGCCGGCGCCGGGTCAGCTTTCGGCAGGGGCGGGAGCGGCGGCCTTGGCCTTCTGCTTCTCCGCCAGCTCGGCGGCCTTGGCCTTCTCGGCGGCGAAGAACTCCTTGAAGCCGGCGTAGGGGGTCAGGCCCTGCGGCGACTGGGCCACCTCGGAGAGGTCGGGGGGCAGGTTGGGCAGGGCCGGCTCGACGCGCTGGCCGCGCCCGTCGTAGTGGACGGCCTGGCCGCAGGCGGCACACCGGCCCTCGTAGTGGTCGACCTTCTCGGCGCGCAGCGCGCTGTCGAAGGCGGTGACCGCGGTGAAGCTGACCCGGCCGCCGCAGCTGGGGCAGGCGGTGGGGAGCTTGGCGGGGATGTTGAAGACCTGTTTGCGGCCGAACATGAGTACCGCGAAAGCTTAGCAACCTGACCGCGGCCGGCTGCCGGATCGAGAAACCCGGGCGGAACGCCGCCGGATGGGACAATCGGAGCCACGACCATGGACGACTCGGAACCGCTCCAGCCCGGCGACCGCCGGATCGGCCGGCGGATGTTCCTGGCCCTGGTCGGCGCGGGCGGGGCGGCGCTGGCCTTCGGGGGGCAGGGGCTGGGCGCGCTGGGCCGGCTGCCGGGGGTCAAGGGCCTGGTGCCGGACAGCGGGTTCTACTTCTACACCGTCACCAACTTCGAGCCGGCCTTCGACGGCAGCGACTGGCCGCTGCGGATCGAGGGCCTGGTCGAGAACCCGGTGACCCTGACGTTCGCCCAGCTGACGGGCCTGGCCCAGTCCGACCAGACCCACGACTACATGTGCGTCACCGGCTGGGTGGTCAAGCGGGTGCGCTGGCAGGGGCCGCTGGTGTCGACCCTGCTGGACCTGGTCAAGCCGACGGCGGACGCCCGGGCGGTCAGCTTCGACTCCGCCGACGGCACCTACGTCGACAGCCTGACCCTCGACGAGGCCCGCAACCCCCAGGTGCTCCTAGCCCACCGGCTGAACGGCGCCCCCCTGCCCCAGGACCGGGGCGCGGCGCTGCGGCTGGTGGTGCCGTTCATGTTCGGCTACAAGGGGGTGAAGTGGGTCAGCCGCATCCGCCTCACGGCCCAGCAGGAGGTCGGCTACTGGGAGCAGCGTGGCTACGACGTCGACGCCTACCTCAAGTAGCGCGCCGGCGCTGGTCGAGCGCTTCGGGGCGACCGAGCGCTGGCTCCACTGGACCCTGGCGGTCAGCTTCCTGCTGACCCTGGCGACCGGCCTAGGCCTGTACTTCGCCGGCCTGGAGAAGCTGCTCGGGGGCCGCGAGACGGTCCGCGTCGTCCACCGCTTCGCCGGCGCGGCGACGGTGCTGCTGCCCCTGCTGGTGGCGCTGCTGGGCGACCGCCGGGCGGTGCGGCGCGACCTCCACGCGATCGACGTCTGGAGCGCCGCCGACCGGCGCTGGCTGCGGGGCTGGCTGTGGCGCCGCGTCGGCGGCCGGGACGAGCTGCCGGCGCAGGGCCGCTTCAACGCCGGCCAGAAGGCCAACAGCATCCTCACCGGGGTGGCCATCGCGCTCCTGGCGGTCACCGGGGTGCTGGTCTTTCCCGGCATCCACCCACCCTTCCAGATCGTCAGCAACGCCCGCGACCTGCACAACTGGGTCTGGATTGTGTTCGTGCCGGTGCTCGCCGGCCACGTCTTCCTGGCCGCGCTCTACGGGCCCACGCGGCCCGGGCTGCGGGGGATGCTCGACGGCCGGGTGCCGCGCGACTGGCTGGAGGAGCATCACCCGCTGACGCCCGAGCTGGGCGAGGCGCCCGCGGACTGACCCGGCCGGCTGCGGCCCCGG
>DASZGP010000105.1:0-4573 GCA_035938695.1 Candidatus Dormiibacterota bacterium
CGTGCCGGTGGCCACCGGCACGGCCGAGGTGATCGCGCTGCTGCTGCTGGTCGGCGCCGTCGCCAAGTCGGCGCAGATCCCGCTCCACACCTGGCTGCCCGACGCCATGGAGGGCCCCACGCCGGTCTCCGCCCTGATCCATGCCGCCACCATGGTCACCGCCGGGGTCTACCTGATCGCGCGCTTCGAGCCGCTCTACCGCAACGCGCCGGCCGCCGCCACCACCGCCGCCGCGATAGGGGCCGTCACCGCCCTGATGGCCGGCCTGATCGCCTGCGTCCAGACCGACATCAAGCGGGTGCTGGCCTACTCCACCATGAGCCAGATCGGGTACATGTTCTTCGCGGTGGCGATCGGCGCCGAGGCCGCCGGGATATTCCACCTCGTCACCCACGCCTTCTTCAAGGCGCTCCTCTTCCTGGCCGCCGGCAACGTCATCCACGCCCTCCACGGCGAGCAGGACATGCGCCGGATGGGTGGCCTGCGGGCCCGTATGCCGACCACCTTCTGGACCTTCACCATCGGCGCCCTGGCGCTGGCCGGGGTGCCGCCGCTGGCCGGCTTCTTCTCCAAGGACGAGATCATCGGCGCCGGCCTGATGCTGGGACCGCTGCACCCGATCGGTGGCGTGGTTCTGCTGGCGACGGCGGGGCTGACCGGCTACTACATGATCCGCGCGCTCTACCTGACCTTCCTCGGCCAGCCGTCGCCGCGGAGCGCCAGGGGCCACGAGCCCGGCCCGGCGATGCTGGCGCCGGTGATCCTGCTGGCCTTCCTGGCGGCGCTCGGCGGCCTGATCCAACCCGGGACCTGGCACCTCCTCACCGACTACCTCGCCCGCTCGGCCTACCCCAGCCCGCTCGGCGGCCAGGACGGGATCGGCGCCGCCATGATCGTCGCGGCCAGCCTGCTGCTGGTGGCCGCCGGCGTCGGCTTCGCCGCGGCGCGTTTCAGCCGGCCCGGCGCGGCGGCCGCGGTCCCCGACCCGGCCGGGTCTTCGGGGCCGCTGGCGCGGGCCTTCTACTGGAACGAGATCTACGGGGCGGTCGTCGTGGGCCCGTTGTACACCCTCGGAGCGCTCCTGGCGGTCGCCGTCGAGGGGCCGGTCGTCGACGGCGCGGTGCGGCTGGCCGCGGGCGCGACCGAGGCGGTCGGGGCGCGGGTGCGCCGGCTCCAGAACGGCTACATCCGCTCCTACGCCCTGATCTTCGCCGCCGCGGTGCTATTGGTGGTGATCGCGGCCGGGACGGGGATCCGATGACCACCTCCCGCGCGTCCACCACCCGGCCGGCGCCCGGCGGGCCCGGCGCCACCGGAGGCGCGGCCCGATGACCCTGCTGATCATCCTCGGGGCCCCCGCGCTGGCGGCGCTGCTCACCGTCCGCTGCCCGGCGAGCCTGCTCCGGGCCCTGGCGCTGGCCGGCGCCGGCGCCTCGCTGCTCGCCGCCCTGGTGGCCTTCCAGTCCTCGGGGCAGGGGAGCGACCTGAGCTTCAGCACCCCCTGGGTGCCGGCCGTCGGCCTCCACCTCGCGCTCCGCGCCGACGGCGTCTCCAGCACTCTGCTGGCCCTGGGCGGCCTGATCTCGGTGCTGGCGATCATCTCCACCCGGCTGGAGGAGATCGAGCGCCCCCGCCTCTTCCTGGCCATGATGCTGCTGACCCAGGCCGGCGCCGCCGGCGTCTTCCTGGCCCGTGACATGGTCGTCTTCTACGTCTGCTGGGAGGCGGTGCTGGTTCCCATGTTCGTCCTCGTCGCCGGCTTCGGCGACGGCCGGGGCGAGGCCGGGCGGTCGGCCAACCGCGCCGCAGCGCTCAAGCTGCTGATCTACACCGGCGTCGGCAGCCTGGGGATGCTGCTGGCGATCCTGGCCCTCTACGTCGCCCAGTCCGGACCCAGTCCGAGCTTCGACATCGCCCAGCTCCGCCACGTCCACCTGGCCCCGGGGAATGCCTTCCTCGGGCTCTCGCGCGCCGACCTGGTGTTCGCCGGCTTCGCCCTGGCCTTCGCCTTCAAGTCGCCGATCTTCCCCTTCCACGGCTGGCTCGCCGACGCCTACACCGCGGCGCCCACCCCGGCCGTGATGGTCCTGGCCGGGGTGGTCTCCAAGCTCGGCCCCTACGGTTTCTACCGGGTGGGCGTCGAGCTGATGCCGGCCGAGGCGGCGCGCTTCAGCGGCCCGCTGACGACCCTGGCCGCGGTGGGCATCGTCTACGGCGCGCTGCTGGCGCTGCGGCAGCGCGACACGAAGCGCACGGTGGCCTACGCCAGCCTCAGCCACATGTGCTTCATCACCCTGGGCATCGTCGGGCTGACCAGCGCCGGCCTCTCCGGGGGCGTGCTCCAGATGGCCAACCACGGCATCCTGATCGCCAGCCTGTTCTTCATCGTCGGCCACCTGGAGCGGCACACCGGCACCCGCGACCGGGCCCAGCTCGGCGGCCTGGCCCGGCGGGCCCCGGCGCTGGCGGCCCTGTTCCTGGTCCTGGCCCTGGCGATGCTCGGCCTGCCCGGGCTCAACGGCTTCGTCGGCGAGTACCTGATCATGGCCGGCACCTTCAGCCGCTCCTCCTGGCTGCTGGGCCTGGCCGCGGCCGGGGTGGTGCTGGCCGCCTGGTACACGCTGCGCCTCTACCAGGGCCTGATGAACGGCCCCGCCGCCGAGGGCCCCGACGCCGACGTCGACGGCGCGGACGCCGGGGTGCTGGTGCCCCTGGCCGCCCTGGCGGTGGTCATCGGCATCTACCCGGCGCCGCTGCTGGACGTCATCAACCACAGTGTCTCGGCCCTGACGCTGGCCCTCGGCGGGGGCGGCTGATGAACCCGGCGATGCTGGCCCTGCTGCCCCAGGAGCTGGTCGCGGCGACCATCGTGGTGCTCCTGCTGGCCGACGCCTTCACCCCCGACTCCGGCAAGCGCGCCCTGGCCGGGGTGGCGGCGATCGGGATCACCCTGGCGCTGGTCGCCGCGGTCCTGGCCCTGCCCGGCCCCCCGCCGGGGGACACCGCGCTCTTCAACGGCACCGTGGCGGTGGACACCTTCGCCCTGTTCTTCGACGTCCTCTTCCTCTTCCTGACCCTGCTGGTGCTGATGCTGGCTCCGGCCTACCTCGAGCGCCGGGGCGTGCAGCGGGGCGAGTTCTACATCCTCCTGGTGGCGGCGCTGATGGGGATGATGGTGCTGGTCGGGGCGCTCAACCTGATGACCGTCTTCATCGGCGTCGAGCTGCTCTCGATCGCGCTCTACGTCCTCGCGGCCTTCCTGCGCGGCGAGGAGCGCTCCCAGGAGGCGGGCCTCAAGTACCTCCTGATCGGCGGCTTCGCCTCCGGCTGCCTGCTCTACGGCATGGCCCTGCTCTACGGCGGCACCGGCACCACCGCGCTGCCGGCGATCACCAGCGCCCTGGCCCGGCTGACCGGCGACAACCTGCTCTTCGCCATGGTCGGCATCGGCCTGGTCCTGGTCGGGATGGCCTTCAAGGCCTCGGCCGCGCCCTTCCACGCCTGGACCCCCGACGTCTACGAGGGCGCCCCGACCCCGCTGGTGGCCTTCATGTCGGTGGGCACCAAGGTCGCCGCGGTGGCGGTCTTCCTGCGCCTGTTCGCGGTCCACTTCCGGCCCAGCCTGGTCGCCGGCCGCTGGACCGTGCTGCTCGGCGCGGTGGTCGCCCTCTCGATGCTGGTCGGCGCGGCCGGCGCGCTGCGCCAGACCGAGATGAAGCGCCTGATGGCCTACTCCAGCATCGCCCAGGCCGGTTACCTGCTGCTGGCGGTGGTCGGCGGCAGCCAGCAGGCGATGATCGGCGGCCTGTTCTTCCTGGCCGCCTACGCGGTCATGACCTTCGGCGCCTTCGCCGTGCTTTCGCTGTTGGCCGGCGAGGACCGCGACACGGTCCCGATCGAGAGCCTCCGCGGCCTGGGCTACTCCCAGCCGCTGGCCGGCGTGGCGCTGGCGATCGCCATGCTCTCGCTGGCCGGGGTGCCGCCGCTGGTCGGGTTCTGGGGCAAGCTCTTCGTCTTCGCCGCCGCCATCCGCGCCGGCTACCTGGCCCTGACCCTGGTGGCGATCGTCGCCTCGGCGATCTCGCTGTACTACTACCTGCGGGTGGTCGCCCTGCTCTACACCCGCGCGCCGGAGAGCGACGGCGCCCACCGCCAGCTCGACCCCTGGGGCACCGCCGCGGCGATCTTCGCCGGCGCCCTGACGGTGCTCCTGGGCATCCTGCCCAGCATCCTCTACGGCTGGGCCGAGCGCAGCTCCCTGCTCTGACCCGGCGGCGTCAGGCCCCCGCCGGGGCCTCCGCCATCGCGCGCTCGACCACCTCGACCAGCTCCCGCACCGCGCCCGCCGAACGGTCGAGCCCGGCCTTCTCCTCGGCGCTCAGCTCCAGCTCCAGGACCTGCTCCAGGCCCCCGGCGCCGAGCTTGCAGGGCACGCCGATGAACAGCCCGGAGTAGCCGTACTCGCCCTCCAGGTGGGCCGCGCAGGGGAGGATGCGCTGCTGGTCCAGGACGATCGAGTCGACCATCTCGGCCACCGCCGCGCTGGGGGCATAGAGGCCGAGCCGGTCTTGAG
>DASZGP010000106.1:0-3427 GCA_035938695.1 Candidatus Dormiibacterota bacterium
GAGGGCCCGACGACCGCCTTGGCGAAGTGGGCGAAGGGGTCGGACCTGAGGTTGGTGCCGTCGGCCACGTTGCCCAGCCCGCTGTTGTTGTCGGTGTAGATCACCGAGGCCCGGCCGTCCTGGTCGGTGGTGATGTCGATCATGTCGGCCAGCGAGCGGTCCTGCCCGCTGGTCTGGGCGACGCAGGTGGTGCCGTTGGTGCAGATGTTGCCGAGGTGGGCGACCCGGTGGTTGACCTGGGCCACGGACATCGCCGGCTGGTTGCCGTCGGTGCCGTTGACCGACTCCGCCACGTAGACGTTGTAGGCGGTGGTCGCCGGCGACGACGAGGAGTCGCCGACGTAGCCCGGGGCGGCGAAGAAAACGATCGCCACCCGGCCGGGGTCACCCGCCACGATCTCGGGGAAGATGCTGCCCCCGACGCCGGGCGGGTTGACCCGCCACTTGTGCGACCACTTGGTCGCCGGGGTGCCGCCCTTGAGCGGGTTGTTGAGGGGGTCGTCGATCAGCGAGTAGGCGTAGTAGATGTTGCCGTTGGTGGCCCAGACCGCGTAGAGGTCGCCGTGGCTGTCGAGCGCGATCCAGGGGAAGACCAGGGGGCTGTCGGTGTTGACCAGGTTGACCTTCCAGGCCGACGGCAGCTCGTAGGTGGCGACCGGCGCCACGCCGACCTGGAACTGGGCCCCCTGGAAGTCGCGGTAGCTCTGGTAGATCCAGCCGGTGCCGGGGCCGCCGGTCTCGTCGACCCGGCTGGGCCCGCTCTGCCCGACCAGCGGCAGCTGGGTCACCGGCTGGGGCAGCGGCTGCCCGGTGGTGCTGTTGATGGCCTGGATGTACTCGCCGGCGCCGGGGATGTGGTACGAGAGGAAGCCCGAGATCGGCACCGCCGCCGCCCCGCCCACGGTCACCGCGGGCGCGTCCACCGCGGCGATCCACTGCCGGTCGACGCCGGTGTCGGCGTTGCTGACCGCGCTCTGCCGCGCCGTCGGGAAGGAGTCGCCGTGGTCGGTGGAGCTGGCCAGCGCCTCGTTGGCCAACGCCTCCTGGTCGGAGAAGAAGACCGTGCCGTCGATCAGGTTGACCCGGGCCACGGTGTCGCCGCCGCCGCCGGTGATGCAGTTGGGCCGGCTGCGGGGGGCGCAGGTCAGGTCGACCAGGTTGCGGAAGCTGTCGCCGCCGTCGGTCGAGCGGTGCAGCTGACCGGTCTGGGTCCTGGTGCTGAGGGGCCAGTCGACGAAGATCCGCTTGGGATCGACCGCGCCGGGCAGCGATCCGGGCAGGATGCGCTCGACGTTGACCTGGGGCTCGGCGGAGAGGAACACCGGGTCGACGATGGTCGAGGGTCCGAAGGCCATCGGCGCGGTGTGGGCGAAGTCGACGGTCGGCTCGGCGGCGGGGGCCCCCTTGGCGGCGAAGGTCAGGGTGGCCACGGCGTGGGCCGAGGTGGGCATCGGGGTGGTGCTGGCCAAGGAGCGGATGTGCCAGAGGCCGGACTGCGGGTTGGCGAGGGTCAGGTCTTCCTCACCGGCGCCGGTGGAGGTGGCGTCGGGGTTGCCCGGGCCGCTCTGGGTGCCGTCGGGGGCGTAGGCGAAGATGTCCATGTCGGTCGGCAGCGTGCTGTTCCACGTGTACTTGATCAGCATCGTGGCGGTGTGGGTGGCGTAGAAGGTGGTGTCGGCCTGGGGCAGGACCACGGTCAGGTCGTAGTTGTCGCAGAGCACCGGCGGGCATTGCTGGCCCACCGGCCCGGTGACGTTGGAGACCCCGGTGACGCCCTCCACCGGCCCGAAGTCCCAGATCGTCGGGGCGGCGCCACTGATGACCCCGCTGGAGGGCGTGGAGGCGGTCGCGCCAAGCGGGACCATCGCCGCGCCCCCCAGGGGCAGGGCGATGAGCATGGCGACAGAGACGAGCCGACTCTTGCTGATTACCCGCATTCTTCCCGGCCCTAATCTACTCCGCTCCGGGGCCGCTTTGCCGGTTTGAAGCTGCCATGATCGTGGCCACCGGCTCGGGCGGACCTCACCAAGACGGCGCCGGCGGGCCGGGCGCCGTCGCCCAGGATGGTCGGCCGGAGCCGGCGTCGCTCACTGCGCGTCGGCCTTGGCGGGATGCGCGGGGGTCGGGCTGTCCGCCGCCGGCGGGGCCTTCTCCAGGAAGGCCACCACGGTGGCCACGGCCTCGTCGACGTCGTCGGTCACCACCACCAGGCCGGTGTCGTCGGGGCTGATCATGCCCTGCTCCAGCAGCACCGCCCTGATCCAGTCCAGCAGGCCCTGCCAGTAGGCGGCGCCGAGGAGGACGATCGGGAAGCGCTTGATCTTGCCGGTCTGGACCAGGGTCAGCGCCTCGAACAGCTCGTCCAGGGTGCCGAAGCCGCCGGGGAAGATGACGAAGGCCTCCGCGTACTTGACGAACATCGTCTTGCGGACGAAGAAGTAGCGGAACTCGATGCCCAGGTCGACATAGGGGTTGAGCCGCTGCTCGAAGGGCAGCTCGATGTTGCAGCCGACCGACAGCCCCCCACCCTCCTGGCAGCCCCGGTTGGCCGCCTCCATGACCCCCGGCCCACCGCCGGTGATGACCGCCAGGCCCCGCTCCGCCAGCGCCCGGCCGAGGCGGCGGGCTTCGGCGTAGACCGGGAAGTCCTCGCGGGCCCGGGCGCTGCCGAACACGGTGACGGCCGGACCGATCCGGGCCAGGGCGTCGAAGCCCTCCACGAACTCGGCCTGGATCCGCAGCGCCCGCCAGGTGTCGGTGTGGACGAAGTCGTCGCCGCGCGGCAGGCTGACCAGCAGGTGCTCGTCGGCGGTCTCCATCGGGCCGCTGCCGCGAGGCAGGACCAGCCGGCCGCTGTGGCGCCGCTGCCTGGGTCGCTCGTTCATCGCTCGCCTCCGACCTCGCCGCCGTAGACCCGCTCGACCCGCCGCCCGATCAGGCAGAGCACCTCCCAGGGGATGGTGCCGAGCCAGCCCGCGATCTCGGCGGCGTCGATCATCCCATCGCCCTGGCGGCCCAGCAGGGTGGCCGTGTCCCCCACCACCACGCCGGGGACACCGGTCACGTCCGCGGTAAGGAAGTCCATGCTGACCCGGCCCACCACCGGCGCCCGGCGCCCTCCGATCAGGATCTGGCCCCGGTTGGAGAGCGCGCGGGAGTAGCCGTCGGCGTAGCCCGCGCTGAGGGTGGCGACCCGGCTGGGCCGGGCGGCCTCCCAGGTGCCGCCGTAGCCGACGCGCTCGCCGGGGGCCAGGTCGTGGACCGCCACCACCCGGGCGTGCCACGAGAGCGCCGGGGTCAGCCCGATGCCGGCGAGCGCCGGCGACGAGGGATAGCCGTAGACCGGCAGGCCGCAGCGGACCAGGTCGAGCCGGGCGGCCGGGTGCAGCAGGGCCGCGGCCGAGTTGGCGGCGTGGAGCAGCGGCGG
>DASZGP010000107.1:0-3689 GCA_035938695.1 Candidatus Dormiibacterota bacterium
GAACCTCGAGCTCTTTTGGGAGGATCCCGGTTGGAGCGCGTTCTGTGAGCGGTTGGCGTCGTTCTCGCGGCTGATTCTGTTCGACAAGCGGGGCACGGGCCTGTCGGATCGCGTGTCGGTTCGCGAGATGCCGACGCTGGAGGAGCGGATGGATGACGTGCGGGCGGTGATGGACGCCGCCGGCTCGGAGCGCGCCGTGCTGCTGGGCGTCTCCGAGGGGGCCACGATGTCGATCCTGTTCGCGGCCACCCACCCCGAGCGGACCGAGGCGCTGGTCTTGTACGGCGGCATGGCGCGCTCGACCTGGGCCCCCGATTACCCCTGGGCCACCCCGGCGGACGCGCTCCTGGAGTCGGCCGCCGAGTTCACCGCGCCGGCCTGGGGCAGCGGCGAGAACCTCGAGATCTTCGCCCCCAGCCTGGCCGAGGACGTGGCGGCGCGGCGGTGGTGGGGCAAGCTGGAGCGGATGGGCGCCAGCCCGGCGATGATGCTGCAGATCTTCCAGACCTTCCTGGAGACCGACGTCCGCCCGGCGCTGCCGCTGGTCCGGGCGCGCACCCTGGTGCTGCACCGGCGCGGCGACCGGGTGGTCAGCGTCCACGCCGGCCGCTGGATGGCGGAGCAGATCAGAGGGGCGCGGTTCGTCGAGCTGCCGGGCATCGACCACGCGGTCTGGGCGGGGGACGTCGACGCCGTCATCGGGGAGATCGAGGAGTTCCTGACCGGCGCCCGCGCCGCCGAGGACGAGGAGCTGGACCGGGTCCTGGCGACGGTCATGTTCGTCGACGTGGTGGGCTCCACCGAGCGCGCGGCGGCGCTCGGCGACGGCCGCTGGCGGGAGCTGCTGGAGAGCTACTACGCGGTGGTCCGGCGCGAGCTGGCGCGCTTCCGCGGCCGCGAGGTCAAGACCGTCGGCGACGGCGTGCTGGCGACCTTCGACGGCCCCGCCCGGGGCATCCGCGCGGCCCGGGCGATCAACGCCGGCGTCGGCCCCCTGGGCATCGAGGTCCGCGCCGGCCTGCACACCGGCGAGTGCGAGCTGATGGGCGACGACGTCGGCGGGATCGCGGTCCACATCGGGGCCAGGGTCGGCGCCCTGGCCGCGCCGGGCGAGGTGCTGGTGTCCTCGACCGTCAAGGACCTCGTCGCCGGCTCGGGGATCGAGTTCACCGACCGCGGCATCCAGAATCTCAAGGGCGTCCCCGGGGAGTGGAGGCTGTTCGCGGTCCGGGGCTGACGCCGGGCGGGGGATGCAACAGGCTGTTGGTATCAGGGTGACAGGCTCGGCCGCCTCTGCTACGGTAGCCCGACTGATTGGAGCCAGGGCTCAGGGGTGAGGCCCCGGCAAGGGAAGCGGAGGCTGTTTTTGATGCGCAAGCTCGCGGGGGCGCTGGCGTTCGCGCTGGTCATGGTGACGGCGCCGGGGACCCTCAGCGGCAGCGCCGCCGGGCCGGCCAAGCCCGACGACCGGCTGGGCCAGAACGCGCCCTACGCGTTCACCCAGCGGGACTTCTGGATCCCGGTCGCCGATCCCGACGACATGGGCAACCCGGTGCAGCTCGACGCCCGGCTGCTGACCCCGGTCGGCAGGGGGCCGTTCGCCGGACTCCTGATCAACCACGGCTACCTCGGCGACAAGACCAGCGACGGCGACGCCGCGACCGCCGCCGCCCAGCGCGGGTACATCGTCCTGCGCTACTCCTCGCGCGGCTGGGGCAACACCAAGGGGCAGGTCGACCTGGTCGGGACCAAGGAGGTCCACGACATGCTGACCGCCATCCACTGGCTCGACAACCCGGCCAACGTGCCGATCTGGGTCAACCACATCGCGCACTACGGCGGCTCCTACGGCGGCGGCCACGACCTGGCCCTGGCGATCGCCGGCGACCCGGCGGTCAGGGCGCTGGTGGCGGCCGCGACCTGGACCGACCTGTACGACGGGCTGCTGCCCAACAACGTCCTCAAGGTGACCTACGAGTCGGGCTTCTACGCCGCCGGCCGGCAGCGCACCGACGGCTACAACAACTACGCCACCGAGCTCGACGTGATGGAGGCCAAGGTGGCCAGCGGCGTCGACCTCGACGGCGTCCACCAGCTCCTCCGCGACCACTCCATCGTGGGCCGGTGGGACCAGGTCCACACCCCGATCTTCCTCGTCCAGGGGATCAACGACGGGCTCTTCGACGGCAACGAGGCGATCGTCAACTACCAGCAGCTGAGCGCCCGCGGGGTGCCGGTGCGGCTCTACCTGGGTGGCATCGGCCACCCGCCGGCGCGAGCCTCGGGCGGACCCGAGATCGCCCACGTCCAGGACGAGGTCAACGCCTGGCTCGACCACTACGTCCGGGGCCTCGACAACGGCATCGACCGCGCCGCGCCGGTGGAGTTCGCGCCGACCCGGTACTTCGGCAACCAGTACCTGGGCGCCAACCACGCGGCGATGTCCGCCACCTTCGGGGCGACCTCGGCGCTCGACATCTGCCCGGGCCTGCCGGCGGCCACCGGCAAGCTCTCGACCGCGCCCTGCCCGAGCGCCCCACCGGCGCTGCTGGCGGCGGGCACCGGCGGCGACCCGGCCTCCGAGCCGGTCGGCGGGCAGGCCCTCGCCAAGGCCTTCCAGCAGCAGTTCGGGATGCCCTTCCCGACCGCCGCGACCCCGGTCGACGTGGTCAACTTCGACACCGACCCGCTGGGCCAGGACACGCTCTACGCCGGCATCCCCTCGCTGCGCCTGAGCGTGGTCAGCGACCCGCCGACCACCGGCGCCGGTGGTCCGACCCTGCCGGCGGCGGCCTACCAGGTCGACCCCAAGATCTACGACGTGGCCCCCGACGGCACCGCCACCCTGATCACCCGCGGCGCCTTCGCGGAGCAGGCCGGGGCGGGCGCGCCGGGTGTCCACACCGCGGCCTTCGACGCCTTTGCCTTTGCCTGGACCTTCCCCGCCGGGCACCGCCTGCGGCTCTCGCTGTCGTCCGCCGACATCGGCTACCTCAAGCCCAACCCAACCGCCTTCCAGGTCGCCATCCTGCCCGGCTCACAGCTGCTGCTGCCGGGCTCGCAGGCGGCCACCGCGCCGGTCTGGCCGGCGCTGCCCAAGGGCCGGAGGCACGGCGATCCGGCGCTCGTCCCGGCCGCGGCCTGGGTCGCCGCGCCGGCCCGGACCAACCAGCGCTGGAGGTTGCTGTGACCGCCGCCGGACGCCTCCGCCGGCTGGCCGTCGGCGGCACCCTGGCGACGGCGCTGCTGCAGCTGGGAGCGCCGGTCAGCGGCGCCACCGCGGCCGGGCCGCGGCTGGACGGGACCGGCCCGGCTGCGGCCGCCACGGCGACCGGCGCGGGCATGGCCACGGCCGCGTCCACGACGGCGCCCGCGACCCGCCTGGTCCCGGCGTCCGCCACCCGCATGGTCCCCGCCGCGGCCGCCGGCTGCCCGGCGGACGGCTATCCCAAGCTCGGCGACGGCCACTACGGCGGCTACTTCCACGTCGCCACCGACTGCGTCCTGCTGCGCTGGCAGGTGATCCTGCCCGACCCCGCCAGGTGGGGCCCCGGACCCTACCCGACGGTCATCGACTACTCCGGCTACGAGCCCAGCACGACCTTCTTCGACGGCCTCAAGGACACCTTCCGGGACCAGGGCTACGCGGTCGCCGGGGTCAACGTCCGCGGCACCGCCTGCAGCGGCGG
>DASZGP010000108.1:0-5609 GCA_035938695.1 Candidatus Dormiibacterota bacterium
TCGACATCGGCAGCACCAAGGTCTGCTGCGTCGTCGCCGGCCCACCGGGCCCCGGCGAGCCCGACGAGCTGACCATATATGGTGTCGGCGAGGTCCCCTCGGAGGGGTTGCGCAAGGGTGTGATCGTCAACCTCGAGCGCACCGTCAAGGCCATCGAGGCGGCGGTGCAGGCGGCGGAGCGGATGTCCGGGCACCGCGTCGAGTCGGTCTATGCCGGCCTCGCCGGGCAGCACATGAGATCGCTCAACAGTCGTGGCGTGGTGGCCGTCGCCAGCGGCGACCGCGAGATCAACCAGAAGGACGTCGACCGCGTGATAGACGCCGCCCGGACGGTCGCCATCCCCTCCGACAGCGAGGTCATCCACGTCATGCCGCGGGGCTTCGTGGTCGACGGCCAGGAGGGTGTGCGGGACGCGGTGGGGATGTCCGGCAGCCGGCTGGAGGTCGAGACCCACATCATCGCCGGCGCCACCACGGCGGTCCAGAACGTGGTCAAGGCGGTGCACGCGGCGGGGTTCAACGTCGACGACCTGGTCACCCAGTCGCTGGCCAGCGCCGAGGCGGTGCTCAACGACAACGAGCTCGACCTGGGCGTCGCGGTGGCGGACATCGGCGGCGGCACCACCGACCTGGCGGTCTTCGCCGACGGCAGCGTCCACCACACGGCGGTGATCCCGGTGGGCGGCAACCACGTCACCAACGACCTGGCCATCGGCCTGCGCACCAGCCTGGCCGACGCCGAGGCGGCCAAGATCAACTACGGCCACGCGCTCCCCCACCTGATCCCCAAGGACGAGGTCATCGACATCCAGCCGATCGGCGCCGAGCGGGTCCAGGGCGTGCCCCGGATCTACCTGGCCGAGATCATCAATCCCCGGGCCCGGGAGATCGTCGAGCTGCTGCGCGTCGAGCTGGAGCGCAGCGGCCAGGCCGACCTCCTGCCGGGGGGCCTGGTCCTGACCGGCGGCGGGGCCAAATTGTTGGGACTGCCGGAGCTGGCCGCGGAGATGCTCGACCTGCCGGTGCGGGTCGGTGTGCCCATCAATGTTCGTGGCATGTCTGATAAAGTCGCCGGTCCATCTTTCGCCACCGCAGTGGGGCTGCTAAAGTGGGGTGCCAAGCTGACAGCACCGGCTCACGCGTCCAATGGCGCCTCGGCGGTATCGATCGCCGAGATCTATCAGCGGAGCGTACGGTGGCTGCGTGACTTCTTCTGACCGACAAATGAGGCTCAAGGGGCTCGGTGGCCAGCGCGCCGAGTCCGGCAACCCAGACGCTGCGGCAGACGAGGACCTGCCGCCCGAGGCGTTCGGAGAGACCACCACAGAAAACCAAGAACGGGTGACCGAGAGGTTGGCGGCCGGGATGGTCGGCTCCGGTTCCCCCCGTAAGGAGGACGAACCAATGGCCAAGGAGTTCGACAGGACCATCGACGGCAACGCCAAGATCAAGGTCGTCGGCGTCGGCGGGGCGGGCGGCAACGCCGTCAACCGCATGATCTCCAGCAAGCTGCGCGGCGTGGAGTTCGTCGCCGTCAACACCGACCTCCAGGCCCTGGGCAACTCCCAGGCCCACATGAAGCTGAACATCGGCAAGAAGCTGACCCGCGGCCTGGGCTCGGGCGGCGACCCCCGCAAGGGCCAGGAGGCCGCCGAGGAGTCGCGCCAGGAGCTGAGCGACCTGCTCAAGGACTGCGACATGGTCTTCATCACCGCCGGCATGGGTGGCGGCACCGGCACCGGCGCGGCCCCCGTGGTGGCGGAGATCGCCCGACAGGCCGGGGCCCTGACCATCGGCGTGGTGACCAAGCCGTTCCTCTTCGAGGGCTCGCGCCGCAAGGGCTCCGCCGAGGAGGGCCTGGCCAACCTCAAGGAGAAGGTCGACACCCTGATCGTCATCCCCAACGAGCGCCTGCTCCAGGTGGTCGACAAGAAGACCACCGTGGGCGATGCCTTCAAGATCGCCGACGACGTCCTCCGCCAGGGCGTCCAGGGCATCTCCGACCTGATCGTCTTCCCCGGCCTGATCAACCTCGACTTCGCCGACGTCAAGACCATCATGCAGGGCCAGGGCGCCGCGCTGATGGGCATCGGCTACGGCACCGGCGACACCCGCGCCGTCGACGCCGCCCGCAACGCCATCAGCAGCCCGCTGCTGGAGACCACCATCGAGGGCGCCCGCGGCATCCTCCTCAACATCACCGGCGGCCCCGACCTGGCCCTGATGGAGGTCAACGAGGCGGCCCAGCTGGTCCGCGAGGCGGCCAACGCCCGCGACGACAACCTGATCTTCGGCACCGTCATCGACGACCGGATGCAGGGCGAGGTCAAGGTCACGGTGATCGCCACCGGCTTCAGCGCCGACCGGGTCGGCCAGATGGACGCCTTCGAGGCCCCCGCCGCCACCCCCGCCTTCGGCACCCCGACCCCGGTCCCGGCCGCCCGCCCCGCCGCCCCCGCCGCGGCCCCGACCTTCGACGCCGACGACCTCGACATCCCCGCCTTCCTGCGCAACCGCCGCTAACACCTGACCGAGATTGGGCGGCAGCCTGCCGCCGCCCCGGCCGGCCTGCCCCCGCCCTCGGCGGGCCGCAGGCTTGCGCGCACCGGCGAATGCCCCGGGCTGACGTTCGGCACATGGCGGTGACCCTTGTCAGGCCATAGCCCTGCGCGCAGCGGCGGATGCCGCGGAGCTGACGTTCGGCACACGGCGGCACGCCGGGCGCCGAATGCCTCCGGCCGCCGAAAGATCGGCCGGCATCAATTAGCTCGGCCGGCATTATCTTGTGCTAGGCTTCCCGCGGAGCACAAGATGTTGTCCTTTTCCCCAGGGGAGACGCCGCGGTGAAGTGCCCATATTGTGGTCAGCAGGATCTGCGGGTGGTCGACTCCCGCGATTCGGAGACCGGTGAGGCGATCCGCCGCCGGCGGGAGTGCAACGCCTGCGCCAAGCGCTTCACGACCTACGAGCGGGTCGAGAACATCCCCTTCTACGTGATCAAGAAGGACGGCCGGCGCGAGGACTTCAACCGCCAGAAGCTCTTCGACGGCCTGATGACCGCCTGCGAGAAGCGCAACATCTCGCCCGCCACCATCGACTCGGCGATCGACGAGATCGAGTCGGAGCTGCGCGCCACCGGCAAGATGGAGATCCCCTCCCGGGATATCGGCGAAGCCGTGATGGACCGTCTGCGCAAGCTGGACGACGTCGCCTATGTCCGTTTCGCGTCGGTCTACCGCTCGTTCCGCGACCTCTCGGAGGTCAAGAAGGAGATCGACGCCCTGCTCAGCAAGCAGGGCCTCAAGTAACCGCCCAGCCCCGGATCGCGGGTGGGCGATGCAAGTAACCGCCCAGCCCGGGATCGCGGGTGGGCGATGATTGGATCGTGACCACCACCACGCGGACCGTCCTGCGGCTGCCCCGGCTGGAGGGGGCGGGGCTGCGCCACGGGTTCACCACGGTGGCCGCGGGTGACTTCAGCGCCGCCGCGCTGGAGGGCCAGGCGGGAAGGTCGGCCCTGGCGCGGCTGGGGGAGGAGGTGGGGTTCGACCCCGAGCTGCTGGTCACCGCCGAGCAGGTCCACGGGGACACCCTGGCGGTGGTCCACAAGTGCGAGCGCTGCGGCCCGGGGAACCGGGTGCCGCACACCGATGGGTTGATCACCGCGGAGCCCTGGCCGCTGCTGATCACCGTCGCCGACTGCTTCCCGGTTGTGCTCTACGTGCCCGCCGAGCGGATGGTCGCGGTGGTCCACTGCGGCTGGCGGGGGACGGTCGCGGGCATCCTGCCTCGCGCCGTCCGGCGGCTGGTCGGGGAGTCCGGGCAGGGGGCCAGCGCGATCCTCGCGGGGATCGGGCCGGGGATCTGCGGGCGCTGCTACGCGGTCGGCGACGAGGTGGTCCAGGCGGCCTTCGGGGCCGGGCTGGGGAGCCAGGTCGGCGACGCCGGTGGGCGGCGCTGCTTCGACATCGCCGGTGCGCTCCGCCAGCAGCTGCTCGACGGCGGGCTGCGGCCGGAGCGGGTCGAGAGCATCGAGCGCTGCACCTTCGAGGACTCGACGCTGCCGTCTTTCCGGCGCGATCGCACCTCCTTCCGCGCGGCGGCGGTCGCGGTGGTGGAGGCCGTCCCGCCGGCGGCCTGCCCGTGACGCCGTCATCGCTGACCTGACCGCGCCACCCGTGTCCGCCATCGCGGCCAACCTCGACGCCGTCCGCGAGCGCGTCGGCGCCGCCTGCCTCCAGGCGCGCCGCGACCCGGCCGGCGTGGAGCTGGTGGCCGTCAGCAAGTACGCCGCTCCGGAGGCCATCCGGGCCGCCGCCGCCACCGGCCAGCGCGCCTTCGGCGAGAACCGGATGCAGGACGCCCTGGAGAAGGTCGAGGCCCTGGCGGACGTGCCCGGCATCCAGTGGCACCTGATCGGACACCTCCAGACCAACAAGGCGCGCCACGCCAGTGGGCCCTTCGCGCTGATCCAGTCGGTCGACAGCGTGCGGCTGGCGGACGCCATCTCGCGGCGCGCGGAGTGGACCTCGCGGCCCCAGCCGATCCTGCTCCAGGTCAACGTCGCGGCCGACGCGGCCAAGTACGGGTTCACCGAGGAGTCGGTGCTGTCGGACTATCCGCTGGTGGCGGCGCTGGGCGGGGTCGAGGTGGCCGGGCTGATGACCATCGGGCCGCTGGTGCCCGACCCCGAGCTGTCCCGGCCGCACTTCCGCCGGCTCCGCGAGCTGGCCGGGCGCCTCGACGGGCTCGGGGTGGCGCCGCCGCTGCGGCAGCTCTCGATGGGGATGTCGGCGGACTTCGAGGTGGCCATCGAGGAGGGGGCTACGATTGTCCGGGTGGGCGAGGCGATCTTCGGGGGGCGGGAGCGGTGATCGGCCGGCTGGTGTTCGCGGTCCTGCAGGTCGTCATCCTGCTGGTGCTGGCGCGCTCGCTGCTGTCCTTCTTCGTGCGCGACTGGAGCAGCGGCCCCCAGCGCGTGGTCTACGACCTGACCGAGCCGATGCTGCGGCCGATCCGGCGGGTGGTGCCGCCGATGGGCGGCCTCGACCTCTCGCCGATGGTCCTGATCATCGGGATCTACCTGCTCGACCAGTTCCTGGCCGGGATCGTCGGCTTCTGATTGACGCCGGTGGCGGCCGGCGCTTAGGGTTGTAGCTCAACTGAATATGGCGTGGACGGAGACAGTAGGCCGCCAGCAGCCGAGACCAGAGCGAGCGCGGGACGGTGCGAGCCGCGCCCCGGCGGGCGGACCGAAGATCACTCCAGAGCCGGCTCCCGAAGCCTGAAGGCCAGGGAGCTCCGCGGGCCCGGCGATAGCGGGCGAGTCGTCGGCGGCACCATGCCGTGGCGGCGCTGAGCGGGCGCGGATCGCGCCAACGCGGGTGGTACCGCGGGATCGACAGGTCTCGTCCCGACCGGGATCGAGACCTTTTTTGTTGCCCGCCAGCGCGCCACCAGGAGACCGATGAGCAATCCAGAGCAGGACCAGCAGGCCGCGGCCGGCGCGGCGGTGCCCGCTGACGCCACCAGGACCGGCGCGGGCGCCTTCCTGCCGGTCGAGAGCCGGGTCAGCTTCCCCGACCTGGAGCGCCGGGTCCGCGCCCACT
>DASZGP010000109.1:0-8410 GCA_035938695.1 Candidatus Dormiibacterota bacterium
GGGTGGGCCTGGGCGTCGCGGCCACCGCCGCCGCGGTGCTCGGCGGCACCACGCGGCGCACGGTGTAGCCGGCCGCCCGGTAGGCCTGCTCCTGGGCCGCGCTGATCGCGGCTGTCGAGCCGACCAGGACCACGGTCACCACCTTGCCGCCGCCGAGGTAGGCGGCCGTCGCGGTGGCCGGGGCGTCGCCGGCGCCGGCCAGCAGCACCGGCGAGATGCCGGGCGCGCCGAGGACCGAGGCCAGGGCCGCGGCGGTCGCGTCGCCCGGGGCCACCAGGAAGGCGGTGCTCTGCACGCCACCGCCGGGGAAGAGGCGCCGGGCCAGGTCGGCGGCGGTGCCGGTGGCGTCGGCCTCGCTGACGCGCTCGATCTTCAGCCCCCTGGCGGCCAGCGCGGTGGCCACGTCGTCGGAGATCGCCGGGCCGAGCAGGAAGGCGCGGTGGTCGGCGGCGGTGGTGTCCAGCACCCGGTCGATCTCGGCGCCGGCGCCGGCGTCCAGCGTCGCCGGGTCGGTGAAGATCAGCGCCGCGTGCTCCGGGAAGGCCGGCAGGGTGGCCCGGCCGCCGAGCGCGAAATCGGCGTCGGTGGCGTCGGCGACCACCACGCTTGCGACGCTGTGGCTCGGCGCGGGCGCCAGGCCGGCGGTCAGCGCGGAGGTCGAGGGGGAGGTGCCGATGTCGGCCGACGGCGCGGAGGCCGCGGTGCCCAGCGGCACCGCCAGGCCGAGCGCGGCGGCACCCAGCAGCGCGGCGATGGCCCGGCCCTGCGGGCGGCGGGTCGCCGCCCCCGGGATCACAGCCGCCACCCGTCGGCCAGCGCCTTGGCCTTCAGCGCCGCCCACTCCTCGGCCTCCTCGTCAGGTGCCGCAACCCTCCCCGCGTCGACCCCGGAGCTGATCGGCGTTCCCGCCGCCTGGCAGGGCTTGCTGACCGCGGCCGGGACCGTGAAGGTCGGCGCCGAGAGATTGGGCGGGGCGCTGAAGTCCAGGACCTCGGCGATGTTGTTGGCGGTGGCGTCGCGCACCGTCAGGGGCTGGAGGTCCCAGCGCCACTCGATCATCTTGAGGATCGAGGTGTGGTCGTAGACCCGGTGCGAGACGTGGCCGCGGCGGGCCAGCGGGGAGATCAGGACCGAGGGCACGCGGAAGCCGCGCTGGCCGTTGTCCTTGGCCGGGTCGGCGTTCTCGGCGGCGTCCCGGGTGCGCGGCGGCGGCACGTGGTCGTAGAAGCCGCCCCACTCGTCGTAGTTGATGACGAAGACGGTGCTGCTCCAGTTGGGGCTGCCCACGATGGCGTTGTAGATCAGGTTCATGAAGGTCTCGCCGGCGCGGATGTCGGCGTGGGGGTGGTCGTCCTGGGAGGTGCCGCTGCCCTCGTCGACGAAGCGCGGGTCGACGAACGAGACGCTCGGCAGGTTGCCCGCGGCGGCGTCGGCCAGGAACGTCGCCACCGGCTTGCTGATGGAGACGTACTTGGTGCCGTAGAGCGCGGTCAGGGGCAGGTCGCCGAAGTAGTAGGTCCCGGTCAGACCGGCGGCGGCGAGGCGGTCCCAGATCGTCGGCATGGTGGAGGTGGTGCTGGCGTTGGTGGTCCGGTCGGTCTGGGCCGAGTGCTGGTAGAGGCGGTTGGGGTAGGTCGGGCCCAGGAGCGAACAGAAGTAGCGGTCGAAGGTCGTGAAGGCCTGCGCCGCGCCGCCCAGGAAGGGCAGGTCGTCGGCGGTGTAGTAGCCCAGCGCGAAGTCGTCGTTGCCGGACTTCAGGAAGCCGTCGTTGGCGCCGTGGTTGAACTGCACCCGGCCGCCGTCGTAGCTGTGGTCGGGGTCGAGGTTGGCGCAGCCCTGGTAGTCGGGCGCCAGGTGGTGGGTGTGGTGGGCCACGCCCTGCTTGTCGTAGTAGGTCAGCCCCGCCTGCCGGCCGTCGGCCCCCGGCATCCAGCCCAGGAAGTGGTCGAAGGAGCGGTTCTCCATCATCAGCACAACGACGTGCTCGATGCCCGACTTGGAGGGGTCGGCGGGCAGCGCGTACGAGGTGGGCCGCAGCGCCGCGCGCACCAGGTCGAAACCCGCGCCGCCGGCCGCCAGCCCGACCGCCGCGCCCGCTCCCGCAAGGACCTGGCGACGTGTCAGCAATGACATCTGCCCCCGACGCTATCGACGGCCGGGTTAAGGGGGAGGCGCGGTCGGATTAAGCCTGGGCCGCGGGCGAGGCGCCGCGCCGCGCCCGGGCGGTCGCGTAGTGGCCCAGGAGCTGGTCGGCGGTGGTGGCCCAGGGGGACAGGTGGCGGCGGGCCATCTCGGCCAGGGCCCAGCGGCCGAGGCGACGGGCCAGCAGGCCGTCGAGGCGGGCTTCCAGGGAGGCGCCGTCGGAGGCGTCGAAGAGCGCCCCGGCGTGGGGGTCGCGGAGCAGCTCGCGGCCGTTGTCGCCGTCGGCCAGCAGCACCGGCAGCCCCGAGGCCATGGCCTCCAGCACCGCCAGGCCGAGGGTGTCGGTGCGCGAGGGGAAGACGAAGACGTCCGCCGAGGCGCAGGCCTCCGCCACCTTGTGGTGGGCCAGCGCCCCCATGAAGGTGGTGTTGGTGCCGGCGAAGAGCTGGCGCAGGCGCTCGCCGTCGGGCCCCTCGCCGACCAGGGCCAGGTGGAGGTCGGGGCGCCGCCGCATCAGGGGCGCGAGGATCTCCAGGCCCTTCTCCGCCGCCAGCCGGCCGACGTACAGCAGCACCGGCCGCTCGGCGTGGCCACGGGTGATCCGCTGCCGCATCGCGGTGCTGCCGCGGCGGGGGTGGAAGTTGAGCAGGTCGACGCCGCCGTCCCAGACCGCCACCCCGGCGATCCCGTTGGCCTCCATCTCGGCGCGGGCCGAGACCGAGGCCGCGAGGTTGAGGTCGGCGGCGTTGTGGAGGCGGCGCAGGCGGGCCCAGGCCAGGCCCTCGGCGAAGCCCAGGTTGTAGTGCCGGGCGTAGGCCGCGATCCGGGTGTGGTAGGAGCACACCAGCGGCAGGCCGTGGCGGCGGGCGTGGCGGACGCCCGCGGCGCCCAGCAGGAACGGCCCGACGGCGTGGACCAGGTCGGGGCGGAACTCCTCGAGGTGCTTCTCGGCGCCGAGCCAGGGCAGCCCCCAGCGCTTGCCCCCGTAGACCATCGAGATCCCCAGGCTGGGCACCGCCCGCACCGGGATGCCCTCGAACACCGGGTCGCCGCCGCTGGGGGCCAGCACCATCAGCTGGTGGCCGCGCCGATGGAGGGCGGCCAGGGTGCTGCTGAGCCGGGTCACGATGCCGTCCACCGAGGGATGCCAGGTCTCGGTGACGAAGGCGATCCGCAGGCTGCCGGGGTCGCGCCCCGCGGATTCGCCCGGCGGCGGGCTCGGATGGCCGGCGGGCCGGCCCCTGACTGCCGTTTCGATCACCGTCGTCCTCCGGGAGCCGGGTGCGGCCCCGGCCCGGCCTCAGCGTCTCAGGACGGAGGTGAGATTTGGCCCAACGGCCGGCTCAGATCGGGGGAAGGTTCGGTGAAAGGTTGGCAAGGGCGGCGATTTGGCGCCGCCCCTGCTCTACCTTCCCTTCCTCGCGTCAGTTGGCGCCGATGGCCCAGGCGTCGATCGTCGCGGCCGGGACCCGGCTGCGCGCCCGCAGCTCGGAGACCAGCGGGCCGGGGAGCGCCTGGGCGCCGTGGGTGGCCTGCCAGAGCTGGGCCTCCAGGAGCGGGCCGGCGAGGTCGACGCGGGTGGTGTCGACCGGGAAGCTGGCCGCCGAGGCCGGGGCCGCCGCCGGGTTGACCGCGGTCAGCGGATAGGTCGGGGTGGTCGCGGTGTAGGTCCCGGCGGTGGCGGTGCCCTGGAAGAGGTCGTAGGGCACCGGCGCGTTCTGGCTGAAGCTGGAGAGCGGGGTCAGGCCCAGGATCAGCTCGATGGCGTGGGTCACCGAGGCCTGCGAGGTGTGGACGTGGCTGACCTTGCCGGGCACCGCGAAGGGGCTGGCGACGATCAGGATGTTGCGGTGGCCGTCCTCGTGGTCGAGACCGTCCTGGCTGTCGTCCTCCTCGATGAAGACCGCGGTGCTCGACCACTGGGGGGTGTGGCTGAGGTAGTCGACGACCTGGCCGACCGCGAGGTCGTTGGTGGCCACGTGGGCCTGGGGGGTCGGCTTGCCGGGGGTCAGGCCGTCGGTGTGGTCGTTGCCCATCAGGAGGTAGGTCAGGCTGGGCACCTTGTCGGCCTGGACCAGCGGGTCGTAGGTGTTCTTGAACTCGGTGAAGCGGTCGGTGTCCTTGACCTGGGTGAGCAGCAGGTTGTTGGGGTAGGCGGGGTCGGTGTTGGCCGCGACCACCGCGTCCTGGTTGCCGCCGGGCATGGCGCAGCCGGCGTCGGGCGCCGCCGAGACGGTGGGGGCCTGGGAGGTGGCCAGGCCGACCAGCTCACCGAAGTCCCGGAAGGTCTTGCCCTGGGCCGCGGCCTGCTGGAAGAGCGCGCCGCAGCGGGGGTAGACGATCGGCAGGGTGGGGTCGTAGGGGTGGTTGCGGTTGGAGTAGCCGCCGATCTGGCCCCAGGCCTTCTCGCCGTAATCGGTCTCGGTGCCGGCCGAGGTCCAGTGGTGGCCCTGGAGGCTGGCCTCGCCGTCGGAGTAGAAGTTGTCGCTGAGCCCGTACTGGGCGGCGATCTGGTGGGCGTTGACGGTGATGGTCTTGCCGTTGGCGTCGGTCTTGGGGAACTCGACGTAGGACGAGTTGACGTCGGCGCTGGCGGCGGGCAGGTCGCCGAAGACCTGGTCGAAGGTGCGGTTCTCACGCACGATCAGGACCACGTGCTTGATCGGGCTCTGGCCGCGGTGGGCGTAGTCCGGGATGGGGTTGTCGGAGGCCCGCCGGCTGTTGGCCTGGGTGGCGAAGGCCAGGTCGTTCTGGGCCGTGGTGGTGTCGCCGGCCAGGGTGGTGGCGTCGGGGTAGGCGACCCGCTGGAAGGTGCCGACCATGTTGTTGCCGTCGTACCCCGCGTGGGAGGTCACCGGCACCCCGCCGAAGCCCTTGGCGCTGGTCGCCAGGACCTCGGCGGTGTCGGACTTGACCGCCACCGCGGCGGGGTACTGGGCCGTCGGGATGAAGCCCAGCAGCCCGGTGTTGACCGGGTCGAGGGCCTTGATGATCGGGCCGGTCAGGCTGGTCGAAAGGCTGACGCTGACCAGCGGCGGCGCGGTGTTGACGCTGGCGCTGGCGGCCACGCTGACGGGGCCGGTGACGATGGTGGTGACCGTGGGGTTGTCGCTGACGCCGACGATGGTGGTGCCCGGCGGGGCGCCGCCCACGCCGGAGCTGCCGAAGACCGCGATCGCGTTGTCGCCGGCGTTGGTGACGTAGATCCGCCCGTGGGCCTCGTCGAGGGCGATGGCGTTGGGCGAGGAGCCGTTGGCCTCACCGGCGAAGAGGTGGGTGGAGAGCTGGCGGGTGGTCGCCGGGGGGTTGGCGGTGAGGTCGACGATGCTCAGCGAGTCGTCGTTGGCGTTGGCCACGTAGGCGTAGTGCCCGTCGGAGCTCAGCGCGGCGGCCACCGGGTGGTCGCCCACCGGCACGGCTCCCACCGGGGCGCCGGTCTTGGTGTCGAGGATGGCCAGGGTGTTGAGGCCCTGCTCGGTGACGTAGGCTCGGCTGCCGTCGCCGGAGATCGCCACCGCGCCGGGGTAGGCGCCGCCGGGGATGACCGGGGAGAGCTGGGTCTCCCAGCCGATCGCGCCGGTGGCGGTGCTGATCGAGACCACGCTGCCGCCCTGCTCGTTGGTCACGATCAGGGTGCCGGCGTCGGGGGTGATGGCCACGCCCCGGCTGTAGCCGATGAAGTCCTGGATGTAGGGCTGGGTGGTGGAGATCACGTTGCCGGTGCGCTTCTGGGTCGTGATCCAGCTATGGGCCAGGGTCAGGGTCTTGGCGCTGACGCTGTAGTCGTAGACCTCGTCGTTGCCACCGCCGGTGGCGTAGAGGTGGGTGCCGTCGGGGGAGAACGCCAGGCCGGAGTTGTAGAAGGTGTCCTGGCCCGTCGCGTGGTCCTCGACGGTCTGGGTCACGGTGTTGGTCGAGAGGTCGACGACCTGCAGGCTCTCGGTGGCCCCGCCGGTGTTGAGGCCCTCGCCCTGGCCGCTGTTGGAGACCACCGCGAAGGTGCGGTCGGGGGAGATCACCATGCCGGTCGGGAAGTCACCCAGGTTGGCCACGGTGCCGGCCGGGGTGATCAGCCGCCCGCTGGTCAGCAGGGTGCCGTTGCTGTAGGTGCCGGTGGGCGAGTCCGGGGTGGCCGGGACGCCCGGGTTGCCCAGCGCCAGGCCGCGGCCCGTACCCGCTCCGAGGAGCAGGACCAGGCCGGCCGTGGCGGCCAGCCCACCGCGCAGGCGCCGTGGCGTCAGCGCCGAGCTCAGTCTGTGGTACGGGAGCATCATGCCCCACCTCCCTTGTGACTCAATTGCCGCGCCGGGCGAGACGCCGTGACGCGATGGCGGCCCCTTCCTGGCGACCTCCGATCGAGGGAACTTAGCCGGGCCAGGGTCAAGGGCGCGGGAGAGGCGGATTAAATTCCGGCGCTCCGAGCGCGGGTAGACTTGGGCATGCCCGCTCCGCCCCGGTCGACGCGCGCCGCCAAGCCCGAGACCGAGCGCGAGGTCAAGATGGAGGTCGCCCCGCAGTTCAGCCTCCCCGACCTCGGCGGGGTGACCGAGGGGCTGACCGCCTCCGAGCCGCGCCACAAGCGGATGCACACCGTCTACTGGGACACCCGCGACCTCCGCCTGGCCCGCTGGGGCTGCAGCCTGCGCCACCGCGAGGGCGAGGGCTGGACGGTGAAGCTGCCGGGCTCGGTCGAGGGCCGGCTGCTGGTGCGCGGCGAGCACACCTTCCCGGGGGCCGCCAAGCTGCCCGCCGCCGAGGCCGTCGACCTGGTCCGGGCCTATCTGCGCAGCGCGGCCCTGGAGCCGGTGGCCACCCTCCGCACCCACCGGGTGGCGGTCGACCTGCGCGACGCCGAGGGCGCCGCGGTGGCCGAGGTGGTCGACGACGAGGTCTCGGTGCTCGACGGCCGCCGCATCGCGATCCGCTTCCGGCAGCTGGAGATCGAGGTCGGGGAGAGCGCCTCGGCGGAGCTGGTCGAGGCGGTGGTCGGCCGCCTCCGCGAGGCCGGCGCCGGCGAGCCCGACCCGACTCCCAAGCACGTCCGGGCGCTGGGCCCCCGGGCGACCGCCGCGCCGGAGCTGGCGGTGGCCGACGCCGGGCCCCCGCGCAGCGCCGCCGAGGTGGTCAGGGCCGCGCTCGCCTCGTCGGTGGTCAGGCTGCTGCGCCACGACGTCGGGGTTCGCCTCGGCGGCGACTCCGAGGAGGTCCACCAGGCCCGGGTCGCCACCCGGCGGCTGCGCTCTGACATGCGCACCTTCGGCCGGCTGCTGGACGAGCCCTGGGCCGACTCCCTGCGCGACGAGCTGGGCTGGCTGGCCGACCTGCTCGGCGCCGTCCGCGACACCGACGTGCTGCTGGAGCGGACCCGGGCCCGGGTCGCCGAGCTGGGCGAGGAGGGCCAGCGCCTGCGCCCGCTGCTGCGGCGCCTGGCGGAGGAGCGGGGCGAGGCCCGGGCCCGCCTGCTGGCGGCGATGCGGGACGGGCGCTACGTGGCGCTGCTCGACCGGCTGGTGGCGGCCGCCCAGGCGCCGGCCTTCGTCGCCGACGCCGGCGAGCTGACCATCGAGGAGCTGCCGGCGATGGCGGCGCGACCCTGGCGCCGGCTGCGCGACGCGGTCCGCCGGCTGGGGACCAAGCCGACCGAGGAGGAGCTGCACACCGTGCGGATCGCGGCCAAGCGCTGCCGCTACGCCGCCGAGGCGCTGATCCCGGCGATCGGCGCCGACGCCAGGAGGTTCGCGGGCGCGGTGGCCGGCCTCCAGGGCGTGCTCGGCGACCACCACGACGCGGTCGTCGCGGGCGCCTGGCTGCGCCGGGTGGCGCCCGAGCTCTCGGCCGCCTCGGCGTTCGTCGCCGGCCGGGTCAGCGTGCGCGAGGAGCGCCTCGCGGCGGAGTCGGCCGGCTCCTGGCGGGCCGCCTGGAAGAAGCTCGACAGAAGGAGGCTGACCGGTTGGATGGCCGGCTGATGGCCAGCCTCGACGCGTTGGTCGACGACGCCGCCGAAGCCGCCATCACCCGGACCGAGGTGGTGCGCGCCGCCGGCGGGGTGGTCTACCGCGAGGGGCCCCGGGGGGGCATGGAGATCGCCCTGATCCACCGTCCCAGCTACGACGACTGGTCGCTGCCCAAGGGCAAGCTGAAGGGCGAGGAGCGGCTCGAGGCCGCCGCCCTGCGGGAGGTCGAGGAGGAGACCGGGGTGGTCTGCCGGCTGGGGCCCGAACTGCGCTCGACGACGTATCGCGACCGGCACGACCGGCCCAAGGTGGTC
>DASZGP010000110.1:0-11038 GCA_035938695.1 Candidatus Dormiibacterota bacterium
GCACCGTCGGGTGGTCGAGGTTGAGCTCGCCCACGTCCACGGTGCCGCTGCCCCTGGCCTTGGTCTCCCGCTTGAAGATCCCCATGCCCTCCAGGCGGGCCAGCCGCGCGGGCACCTCCTTGCGGGTGTACCCGAGCTGTCCGGCTCGCGAGCGCAGGGTCTCCTCGATGGTCTTCATCGTGGTGTAACCCGTGCGCCCCGGGGGCATCACGTGGATCTCGCAGATGATCTTCCGCTCCACCTCGTCCGGCTGGTCGCCCGGACCCGCCGGAGGCAGCTCGCGCTGGACCGCGCCGCGACCGCGGGGTGCGGCCGGGGCGGTGGGAGCGGCTGACCGGAGGGGGGCCGGGCCGACCGGGCGTGCCGAGATGGCGCGCGGCGCGCGCCCGGCGAGCCCGGGGCTGGACGGGGCGCCCCGGAGCTCCGTCGCCCGCAGCCGGCGGGGTGCCGGCGGGACGGGGAGCGAGGGCGGGGGAGCGTAGCCGATGCTCGGCGCGCTGGGCGCCGGGGCCGCGGGCTGCCGCCTCCCGAAGAGCTTCGAGAGGAATCCCCCCGCGGCGGGGGTGGGCTGCTGAGCCGCCTCGGCCGCCGCTTCGGCGTCGAGATCGGCCCGGGTGACCAGCGGCCGGCTCAGACGGCCCAGCTCGCCGGTCATGTCGCAGTCCTGCTTGGTGATCGGGTCCCGCACGTCGCCGGCGTTCATCAGGCCCAGCGCGGTGCTGGTGCTCTGGACTCCGCTGATGACGACGGTGCGGCCGAAACGGTTGCGCAGGGTAGCGACCATCCGCACGAAGTCGGCGTCGCCACTCATCAGGACGATGGTCTCGACGTCCTGATGGTCGATGGCCTCCAGGAACATGTCGATGACGATGTGCATGTCGGCAGAACTCTGCCGGCGGCCGCCACTGACCTTGCTGGGAGCATGGACCGGCTCGATGCCGGCGCCGTGCAGCAGCTTGTCCTGGAACTCCTTGGGGTGGCCGGTGAAGTCGGCGTACGCCTTGGCGGTCACCACCTGCCCGTACTTCCGGGCCTTGGCCATCAGCTTGCCGGGGTGAAGCTCACCACCGAAGTGCTGTCTGATGCCGATGCGGATGTTGTCGAAGTCGATGAAAAGAGCGACTTTGCTGTCTGGCAAAAAAGTTGTTTTGTGCCTCCTTGTGAATTGGATCGGAGGCTGGCGCGACGTATGGAGTTGTGAGTGTGCTGCCCAGAGTATAGGTAGCGCGGGCCGGCCCGAGCCCAAAGTTGGCCCGTTCGGGGCGGCTAGCGGGACTCCCTCCAGGCCGCGGCCGCCAGCCCCAGCGCCGCCACCCCGGCCACCCCGGCGCCGACGGTGGTGGGGCCGGAGACGTGGGCGGCGATGTGGATCAGCATCAGCCCCAGGCTGCCGGCGCAGGCCAGCCCGGCCACGCCCAGCACCGTGGCCCGGAAGCCGGGTCCGCGCTCGCCGCGGGTCCAGGCGCCGGCCAGCACCGTCAGGGTCAGCCAGATCGCCAGGCCCAGGAGGGAGCCGAAGGCCCGGCCGGGGCTGGCCAGCGCGGTCCTCGGCTGCCCGGCGATGAAGCCGGCGACGTCCAGGCTGGCCAGGGCGGCGACCGCGGCCAGCAGGAGGCGGAGGGGGCGGGCCGAGCCGGAGGTGGCGTCCATCGCGGAGATCCTGCCAGAGCCGGAGGCCGCGGCGCCGGCGGCCGGCGGGGGCGTTGTGCCGCCCGGACAAGTGTGCGGTCGGCGGGGTGCGCGACAATTGCCGCCGGAGGATCGACCTTGACCGAAGCCGCCGACCTGGGCGGGGCCCCCGAGGATCTCCGGGGTGGCGCCCGCGCCTTCTGGACCCCGCCGCCGGGATCGACCGAGCGCACCAGGATGGCCTCGCTGATGCGCCGCCTGGGCGCCGCCGGCTACCCGGAGCTGGTCGAGATCGGCGCCACCGAGCCCGACCGCTTCTGGCGCGCCGCGCTCGCCGACATCGGCCTGGAGTGGTACCGCCACTACGACCAGGTGATGGACCAGAGCGGCGGACCGGAATGGACCAGGTGGTGGTCGGGGGGCCGGACCAACCTGGTGCTGAACTGCCTGGACAAGCAGGTCCGCGACCGCCCCGGGCAGGTGGCGCTGATCAGCGAGTACGAGGACGGCCCGGTCCGCAGCTTCACCTACGCCGAGCTGGCCGCCGAGGTCGGCCGCGCCGCCGCGGCGCTGCGGGCCCTGGGCGTGGGCCGGGGCGACGCCGTCGGCCTCTTCCTGCCGATGATCCCCGAGGTGGTGATCGCCCTGCTGGCGGTGGCCAAGCTGGGCGGGATCATCGTCCCGCTCTTCTCCGGTTACGGCGCCGAGGCGGTGGCGGTGCGGTTGAGCGACGCCCGGGCCCGGGTCCTGGTGACCGCCGACGGCTTCCTGCGGCGCGGTTCGATGGTGCCGATGAAGGAGACGGCCGACGCCGCGGCGGGCAGGGCCGGCGGCGTGGAGCATGTCGTGGTGGTGGGGCGCCTGGGCCGGGCCGCGGCCGGCGCGGCCGGTCCGGACGCGGCGCCGATGCCCTGGGACCCGGCCCGCGACGTCCGCTGGGACGAGGCCCTCGCCGGGCAGCCCGCCGACCTCCCCACCGAGGAGATGGAGGCCGAGGACCCGGTGATGCTGATCTACACCTCGGGCACCACCGGCCGGCCCAAGGGCTGCGTCCACGTCCACGGTGGCTTCCCGGTCAAGGCCGCCCAGGACATGGCCCACTGCTTCGACTTCGGCGCCGCCGCCGGGGCCCCAAAGGACCCTGATCCGCGGGGTGGTGACCGGATGCTCTGGATCACCGACATCGGCTGGATGATGGGGCCCTGGGAGATCATGGGCACGCTGACCCTGGGCGGCGCCATGGTGACCTACGAGGGCACCCCCGACTTCCCCGCCCCCGACCGGGTCTGGGACATGGTGGAACGCCACCAGGTCACCCACCTGGGTATCAGCCCGACCTTCGTCCGCGCGGTGATGAAGCACGGCGAGGAGCCCGTACGGCGCCACGACATGTCATCGCTGCGGGTCATCGGCTCCACCGGCGAGCCCTGGAACCCCGCTCCCTGGGAGTGGTGCTTCACGGTCGTCGGCGGCGGGCGGGTGCCGATCCTCAACTACTCCGGCGGCACCGAGATCTCCGGCGGCATCCTCTGCGGCAACCTGCACACCCCCAGCAAGCCCTGCGCCTTCAGCGGCCCGGTGCCGGGGATGGCGGCCGACGTCGTCGACGCCGCGGGCCGCCCGGTCCGTGGCGAGGTCGGCGAGCTGGTCCTGCGCCGGCCCTGGCCGGGCATGACCCGCGGCTTCTGGAAGGATCCCGAGCGCTACCTGGCGACCTACTGGTCGCGCTGGCCCGGCCTCTGGTACCACGGCGACTGGGCGGAGATCGACGAGGACGGCCTGTGGTACATCCTCGGCCGCTCCGACGACACCATCAAGATCGCCGGCAAGCGGGTCGGCCCGGCCGAGGTGGAGTCGGCCCTGGTCGCCCATCCCGCGGTCCAGGAGGCGGCGGCGATCGGGGTGCCGGACGAGCTCAAGGGCGAGAGCCTGGTGGCCTTCGTCATCCTCCGACCCGGCGTCGAGGCGTCGGCGGCGCTGGAGGCCGAGCTCAAGGACGCCGTCGCCACCGCGCTGGGCAAGGCGCTGAAGCCCAAGGCGGTGCACGCCGTCGCCGACCTCCCCCGCACCCGCAACGCCAAGATCATGCGCCGCGTCATCCGCGCCGCCTACGTCGGCCAGGAGCTGGGTGACCTGACGTCGCTCGAGAACCCGGCGGCCGTGGAGGCGGTGCGCGGTGCCCGCCCGGCGTAGACCCGGCGGGGGCCGGGCGGACCGCCCGGCCGGGCTTCCGGCGGGAGGGGGCGGCCGGGTGGAGAAGCCGGGTGCCCGGTAGGAAGAAGGACGGCCGGCCCCGGCTCGGCGAGGTCGCCATGAGCCTGGCCCTGGGCGCCCTGCCGGGCGAGCTGGTGCGGCAGGTGGCGGTGGCCGGCGCGCCGCTGAGCCGCTTCGGCGGCCGGTCCACCGCCACCGCCGCCACCCTGGCACGGGCTCTGGAGCTGCTGTCCAAGCCGCCGACCCGGGGGCGGAAGCGGGAGGCGCCGGCCAGCCTGGCGGGTATCGCCGTGGCCATCGACCGGCCGGCGCCGGAGGTGCGGCGCTGGGCCAGGGCCGGCATCCTGGGCCAGCCGGAGGGGCGGACCTGGGGCCGCAAGGCGCTGGAGCGGGCCCGCCTGGTGGACTACCTGCTGCGCCACGGCACGCCCCTGGAGGAGCTGGAGCGGGCGGCCCGGGAGGACCGGCTGGCCAACGTCCTGCTGGCCCGGGCGCTGGGCACCGGCGACCTCTCGCTGGCCCAGGTGGGCGCGGCGTCGGGGCTGCCCCAGGAGTTCGTCGCCGGGGTCTCGCGAGCCCTCAGCCTGCCCCCCGGCGAGGAGGGGGAGGCGATCTACAGCGAGCGCGACCTGGAGGCCATGCGGCTCCTGGGGGCGCTCCGGGGCGTGTTCACCGACGACGACATCATGGAGTCGGCGTCGGTCGTGGGCCGGGCCATGAGCGAGATCGCGGAGGCCAGCCTGGAGCTGTTCCGGCGGCGCCTGGCCCAGCCCTTCGCCGAGGCCGGGGTGGGCGACCTGGAGCTGGCCCTGCGCCTGGCCAGCATGGTCGAGCTGCTGGTGCCGGCGACCAGCGTGCTGCTGGAGTCGGCGCTGCGGCGGCACCTGGAGGCGGCCGAGCGGGCCGAGGCCATCCTCGAGCTGGAGCGCGAGGCCGGCCCCGGCGCCGGCGGTCTGGAGCTGGCCATCGGCTTTGCCGACATCGTCGGCTTCACCGCGCTCTCGGCGGCCCAGTCGCCGCTCCAGGCCTCGCTCCTCGCCGGCACCCTGATGCGCCGCGCCGAGGAGATCCTCCCGGCCCACGGCGTCCGCATCGTCAAGGGCATCGGGGACGCGGTCATGTTCTCCGCCCGTGAAACCCTCGCCGCGGCGGCGGCCGCCGCCGACCTGCAGCGGGCCTTCGCCGCCTCCGGGCCGGCCCTGGCCCGGGAGGGGGAGCCACCGCGAGACCCCCCGCCGCTGCGCGTGGGCATCGCCCGGGGGCCGGTGCTGCGGGCCTACGCCGACTACTTCGGGCGCACCGTCAACATAGCCTCCCGGCTCTCCGATGTGGCCGCCCCGGGCACCATCCTGGTGCTGCGGGAGACACCCGCGCCGCGGTGGTCGGCCCACGGGCTGCGGGCCTCCCGCTCCCGCGCGCTCAGCCTCGACGGCATCGACGGCGAGGTCCAGGCGGTCACCGTGGCCCCCGCCGCCAGGGCCCGCCACGCCAGGCCCGGGGCGGCCGCGCCGTAGGGGCCGGCCCCAGCCGGCTTCCCGGCTCGGCTACTATGGGCTCTCTGATCCGGCATCGGCTCCCGCTCCGCGGGGCGCTCTGGGAGGTGACACGTGGCTTACAAGGCGTTCAGCGACGAGTGGGCCCAGGCCTACAAGAACGAGATCAACATCAGCCCGGTCTACAAGCAGGCTGCGGCGGCCTGGGAGGGCACCGTGGGCCTGGTCGTGGAGGCCGAGGCGGACAAGAACTTCCCCGAGGCCAAGGGCGTCTGGATGGACCTCTGGCACGGCGAGGCCCGCGACATCAAGATCGTCAGCGAGGCCGACGCCGAGAAGGCCGACTTCGTCATCCGCGGCCCCTACAGCCGCTGGAAGCAGGTGGCCCAGAAGGAGCTCGACTCGACCAAGGCGATGATGCAGGGCAAGCTCAAGCTCAAGGGCGACCTGCCCACCATCGTGCGCTTCACCAAGGCCTCCCAGGAGATGACCGAGTGCACGACGAGGATCGCCGTCGAGTACCCGGACGAGCAATAGCCGGAGTGGCCGATACCCCCAACGTGGTCTACGCCGACGGCGAGGACGAGGCCAGCCCGATGTCCAGCATGCTGGCCGGGCTGATCACCGCCAACGTCACCCAGCACCCCGAGCGGATGGCCGACTTCAAGGCGCTGTCGGGCCAAAGCGTGGCGATCCGGGTGCCGGACATCGAGGAGGAGCTGACCCTGACCTTCGCCGGCGACGACCTGGTCGTGCGCAACGGGGTCAGAGGCCGGCCGGCGGTGACCATCACCGCGTCGTCGGACGTGGTCATGTCGCTCAACCTGCTCAAGATCGGGCCCATGGGCCTGCCCAACTACTTCGACGAGAACGGCCGCAACGTGGTCAGGGCGATCGTCTCGCGCAAGCTCAAGATCGGCGGCATGTGGCACCTGGACACCCTCAACCGGGTGACCCGCCTCTTCTCGGTCGCCTGAGCGACCTCCCCCGCGACGCCGCCGCCCACTACGGGGTGCCGGCCGCCCGCTGGTACGGAGTCGAGAACGCCAGGCGCACCGAGGACATCCCCTTCTACCTGGCCGCGGCCGAGCGCTGGGCGGGCCCGGGCGGAGCGGTGCTGGAGATCGCCGCCGGGGAGGGCCGGGTCAGCCTGCCGCTGGCCCGGGCGGGCTTCCGGGTCACCGCCGCCGACTCCTCGCCGGCGATGCGGGAGCGGCTGGCCGCCCGCCTGGCCCGCGAGCCGGAGGAGGTCCGCCGCCGGGTCGAGATCGTGGCCGCCGACGTCCGCAAGCTGGCCCTCGACCGGCTCTGGCGCTTCGTCTGCCTGCCCTTCAACAGCCTGCTGCTGCTGAACCAGCCGCACGAGCGGCAGCGGGCCCTGGAGCGCATCCGCGAGCACCTCGCGCCCAGCGGGGCGCTGGCCTTCGACGTCTTCACCCCCGACCCCCGCCGCCTGGTCGACCAGCCCGACTTCGAGGTCGAGCTGGACCACGAGGCCGAGGACGAGGAGGCCGGCACCGTCCGGGTGACCCGCCTTCACCGGCGCGGCATCGACCTCGGCCGCCAGCTCCTGCGGGTCGACTGGCGCCACCGCGTCAGCCGTGACGGCGTCACCCTGGCGGAATGGGAGGACGGCCTCGACCTGGCCCTGATCTTCCCCGGCGAGCTGGCCCTGCTCCTGGAGCGGCAGGGCTTCCGGCTCGAGGCGCGCCACGGCGGCCCCGACGGGCGGCCCTACGCGCCGACCCTGGAGGACGTCCAGCCGATGTACGTGATCGCCAAGATCGCCCCGTGAAAACGGCGCCGGGACCGCTCGCCTACAATCCCGGGGAACCGCCCGCACCAAGGAGCCTGAACTTGCGGAAGCTCGCTGTCGCCCTCTGCCTCGCCGGCCTCACCGCCTGCAGCCCGAGCTCCGGAGGCAGCCCCTCGGGCAGCCCCACGCCGGGCGCCTCGGGGAGCCCCGCCGCCGGCACGATCACCATGACCGGCGCCACCACCACCACCTTCAGCGGCGCCCCGCAGTGCATCCTCAGCACCAGCCTGATCGCCTCCCAGCAGAAGCAGACCCTGGTCTTCACCGGCATCCGCAGCACCACCGGGCTGTTCCTGTACATGTCGGTCTTCCCGGTCACCGGCAAGGGGCGCTACGGCGTCGTCGCGGGCCGGCCGGGCAGCCAGCTCAGCGTCAGCAACACGGCCAAGGCCGACGCCCTGCGCACCTGGACCGGCAGGTCGGGGACGATCGTGGTCGGCGAGCTCTCGGACCGGGCCGGCGGGACCATCGACATCGACCTCGCGGAGAGCGACGGTCACGCCTCGGCGCCGGCCCACCTGAGCGGCTCCTGGAGCTGCTCGGTGACCCGCGCCGCGGTGCCCTCACCGCGCCCCACGGTCCAGCCCTCGCCCTCCAAGTAGCCGGGCCACCTCACCTTTCCCCGGATTCCCGATGTCGCAATTTGTGGCATCGCGCCGGTGAGGCTCAGATGTGGCCGTTGACTTGTCCATGACGTTTCACCTACTGTGAGCGGCCGGACGAAGCGTCGCGATCGCCAAAACGCTTACGTCGTTCATCACCCCGCAGGCCGGGCAAAGGGATCACCACTTGGAACGAGTCCCGAAGGGATCAGCCGGTAAGGGCCGGCCGATCTACACCGGCACCTGCCAACCATCAACGTTTTCGTCGCCGCCGTTCGGAGGAGTGTTGAGGATGCAATCCCTGGTCATCGACCCGCGCGCCCGTCAGCTGGTTCTGGCGACCTTCGCCATGGCGATGGCGGCGGTGCTCGGCATCCTCGCCCTGGGGCAAACCGTGCCCGCGCACGCCATCAACCCGCCCGGGACGGTGGGTGTCGTCTGCGGTCACACGTGCCCATCCGGAACCGACGACTACTCCCGTGCCGAGGGCAGCGCGGATACGGTGAACGTGGCCAACTTCACCGGTACCGGAGCCCCGTCCGACTTCACCGCCTCGATCAATTGGGGTGACGGCAGCCCCATCGGCGGTGGCACCATCAGCTCGCCGAGCGCGGGCAATTTCGTGGTCGCGGGTACCCACCCCTACGCCGACGAGGCCAGCGCGGGGGCCCCCTACGTGATCGTCGTGACGATCACCGGGGTCAACTCGGCGAACGACAACGGCAACGGCGCCCAGGCGACCATCACCGAGGGCGACGCCCTCACCAGCACCAACACCCCGGCGAGCGTCAGCGCGACCGAGAACACGCAGTTCAGCGGCACCGTCGCGACCTTCACCGACTCCTTCAGCAACCCCGGCAGCGACTTCACCGCCGACATCGCCTGGGGTGACGGCAACACCGACACCGGTCTGCCGGTCACCGGCGGCTCGGGCTCGCCCCTGGTCGTCGCCGGCAGCCACACCTACGCCGACGAGATCTCCTCCGGCACGATCACCGTCACCGTCCACGACAACGCGCCGGGAACCGGCGTCTGGACGGCCACCCCGAGCGTGACCGCGGCCGAGGCCGACACCCTGAGCGGCACCGGCACGGCGGTGGCCGCCACCGAGAACAGCTCCTTCACCGGCCAGGTCGCCAGCTTCACCAACACCGGCTACAGCAGCAACGTGCCGGCCGACTTCTCGGCCACCATCAACTGGGGCGACGGCCTGACCAACGACCCCGGGGCGGTCACCGGCGGCGGCGGCAGCCCACTGCTGGTCAGTGGCACCCACACCTACGCCGACGAGTGCTCCTGCAGCGTGACCGCCACCCTCACGGACAATACGCCGGGATCTGCGCAGGCCACCTCCACCACCTCCACGGCCACCGTGGGGGAGGGTGACACCGCGGTCGCGATCACCGGCACCAGCCCGATCAACGTCAACGAGAACGTGGCCATCCCGGCGACCCACGTGCTCGGCACCTTCACCACCAACTACACCGGCAACATCGCCGGCGACTTCACGGTCACCGTGGACTGGGGTGACGGCTCGACGTCCACCGGCACCCTGACCGGCGGCGCCGGCACGTTCACCATCAAGGGTGGGCACACCTATGGCGACGAGTGCACCTGCACCGTCACCGTCACCGTCGCGGACAACTCGCCGGGGGGGACGGCGACCGTCAGCGCCAGCAACTTCGCCAACATCGCCGACACCGACCAGATCACCCCCAGCGGCAGCGTCATCACCCCCACCGAGGGCACCAGCTTCTCCGGCACCGTGGGGTCGTTCAGCACCGCCAACACCAACAACCTGGCCAGCGACTTCACCGCCAGCATCGACTGGGGTGACACCCTGACCTCGGCCGGCACGATCACCGGCGCCTCCGGCAGCTTCACGGTCAGCGGTACCCATACCTACGCCGAGGAAGGCCCGCACGCGGTCAAGATCACCGTCACCGACGACCCGCTCCTGCCCTTCCCGACCGGCTCCAACCCGGTCGCCAACCCCGGCTTCGAGACCGGCGGCCTCACCGGCTGGACCTCCAGCAGCACGACCGCGAATGCGGTGGTCGCCGTCAACACGACCAGCCACAGCGGTACGTGGTCGGCCCGGCTTGGCAATCCGGCCAATGACACCACCAACGGTACCAACTCTCTCTGGCAGGACATAGCCATCCCCCCGGGCGTCTCCGCCCTGAGCACGTGGATCCAGCCGCACTGCACCGACACCGTGACCTTCGACCAGCAGCGGATTCTGCTCCAGACCACCGGCGGGGGCGCCCTGGCCACGGTGATGGCCGACGCCTGCTCCGACTACGGCGCGGCGGGTGACTGGCGTCACATCACCTTCGACACCAGCGCGTACGCCGGCACCACCGTCAGGCTGCTGTTCCAGGTCCACGACGACGGTCAGTCCGACCCGACCTGGATGTTCGTCGACGACACCCGCATCCAGGCCTCGCCGGTGATCTCCTCCACCGCCAACGTCGCCGACGCGGCGCTGGTCGGCAGCGGCGGGTTCCTGGTCACCGCGGTCGAGAACACCCCGGTCAACAACATCACCCTGGCCACCTTCACCGACACCGACCCGGGAGGCCTGCAGGGCGACGCCGTCCACGAGACCTCCGGCGACTACACCGCCAACATCACGTGGGGTGACAGCACCCCGGACAGCGCCGGCACCATCACCGGACCTGACACCAACGGCGTTTACACGGTGACCGCGGCCACCCATACCTTCCCCGAGGAGGGCGGCCCTGGCCTGACGATCGTCATCACCGACAACGTCCAGCAGGCCACCGTCCTGGCCAACGCCGACGTCACCGACGCCGCTCTGACCAACCACAACACCACCCTCAGCTCGACCGAGGGGGTGCCGTTCACCCATTCCGTGGGCACCTTCACCGATGCCGACAACGTCAACGACCGGGGCATCAACCCTCCCGGCGACTACACCGCCGACATCAACTGGGGTGACGGCACCGCCCACAGCGTCGGCACCGTCACCGGCAGCGCCGGCAGCTTCGACGTCGCCGGCACCCACACCTACGCCGAGCAGGGTCCCTGGACCATCACCACGGTGGTCACCGACATCGGCCACGCGACGACCACCATCACCAGCACCACGACCACGGCCGACAACACCCTGACCAACACCCCCGGCACGGCCATCGGCGCCACCGAGGGCACCCAACTGTCCGCCGTCTCCCTGGGCGGCTTCCACGACAACGATCCCGGCGAGGGGCCGGGCGAGCTCCCGAGCGACTACTCCGTCAGCATCGACTGGGGTGACAGCA